>JAGNMH010000558.1 GCA_017991275.1 Acidobacteriota bacterium | reverse complement strand
GGCATGTTGACCGGAGAATCCAGAAAGCTTTCGGCGTCTTGATTGGCCGCCAGCAGGGACTGAACTTCGCGCAGCAATTCTTCATCGCCAGCGCAAGTCTGGCTGATAAACGCCTCACGCTCGTCACGCGGCAGTTCCATCGCAGCGTAGAAAATCTTCTCGATTTGTTGCCATTGATCTTTGTTCACCAGGGGGCGCCTCCTTTAGAAAATGTGGAGCGGGTTCTTTACCCGCTCCAGGTTGTGACGGCCAACGCGGGTAAAGAACCCGCTCCACACATTCGTTATTGCGCCGGGTCATCCTTGCTCAGTTGCCGGTACAGCCAGGATTTGGCCAGTTCCCATTCGCGCGCCACGGTGCGTTCGGAGGCCTTTAACACCTCGGCGGTTTCGGCTACGGACAAGCCGCCAAAAAATCTCAGCTCGACGATCCGGCATTTGCGCTCGTCGAATTCGGCCAGCGCATCCAGCGCATCATCCAGCGCGATCAAGTCGGGCTGTTTGCCTTTGGGAACCAGATCAACTTCTGACAGAGAAACTTTGAAATCATTACCACCGCGTTTCAACCGCCCGCGACGCTGCGCTTCGCTAACCAGAATCTTGCGCATCAGCGAAGCCGCCACGCCGAAAAAGTGAGCGCGGCTTTGCCAGGTGCTTTTCTGCCAGTCAATCAATCGCATCCAGGCTTCGTTGACCAACGCGGTGGTTTGCAGAACGTGGTCGGACTTTTCCCGGCGCATATAGGCTTCGGCAATGCGGCGCAATTCGACATCCACCATTGGCGTCAATTGTTCCAATGCGTCGCGGTCGCCATCTCCCCAAGCCATCAATAATCCCGTTACTTCGGAAATCTGCGGCGAAGAATCTGCGGTCATGAAATCTCTCCGTTTCCTGTTTTTTCAGGACGAAAAAATATTTTTTTGTGATGTGGCAGTTTTCAGACGCAAACGTTGCCTGTCTGAGTGGATGGAACAAAACAAGTGAAATCCAAAGGCAGTCGAGAGTTTGCGACCTGGCCAGGTATCTGCTCCGGCTGCCTCTTTCGAATCGTGCGGGATTTTAGATTTCTATTTCAAATGAAGCAATCGCCGCGCGGACATTGCCCAAATGTTTTTCGGTGGAGGTTCCCAAATGATCCAGATCAAATTGATAGACAACCAACAGGATTTGCAGCAGGTCTTCCGGCTTCGTTATGCCGTGTACGTCGAAGAACTCGGCGCGGAGATGGAATACGCCGACCATCAGCGGAAAGAAATTCACGAACCTTGTGACGACACCGGCGACAACCTGGGCGCTTGGATCAATGGCGAATTGGTTGGCTGCATACGAATTAACTTTGGCGGCATGAGTGATCTTTCGGAGTACCGAAGCTTTTTCAATCCGATAATCGCCGACAAATACGCCGATTGCCCGCTGGAAAACATTTCCATCTCCTCCAAATTTGCGGTGCATCCGCGGCATCGTGGCGGAACCCTCGCCGTCAGACTTTTGCAGGCTTTCTACACTCAGTTGCAAGAAAAGAAATCGCGGCTGAATTACATGACCTGCCGACCCAATCTGGTGGAGATGTACCGCAAGCTCGGCTTTCAAACTTGCGCGCCCGCCTTCTTCCATCACGAAGCCGGATGGATCACCCCGATGGTTTTGGTGGTTCAGGATTATGAAACCTTGCGGCAGATCAAGTCTCCATTCGCCGACATCTGCGCGCGTTACCCAATCAATCAGGTGCAGGCAAGAAAGTTGCGGAAGCGTTTAGAAGCGCAATGGTTCCAGACAACGGATGTATTGAGGAGGGCTGCATAGAAAAGAAGAATCGCGAGAGCGTGAGCTATAGAAGCCAAGAAAATCATTTTCCGATCAGAACCCCGGAGGGGTGAAAAGAAATTAGCCCAGGGTGAAACCCTGGGTATGGTCGGCAAAGGCTCTCAGCCCCGGCAGGGGCGACAGACATAGCTTTTTACGAGAGCGCATCTATCGCCCCGTTGGGGCTTGGGGAGTTCTTGGCCTTGTCCCCCGGATTGCATCCGGGGCTATTTTCTCGCCGTCCCTCCGGGACTTTTTTCGGAATTCTTTTTCTTAAAAGCCACAGGAGAATTTATGAAAAACCCAAAACTGACTCAGATCGAAACCGCCTGGTTTGAAGAAGTCCAACGATTCAACTCGTCCCCAGCCATCCGGCGGCTGATCGCGGGCGAACTGACCATCGCGCATTACCAAGCCTTGCTGCGCGAAATTTACTTTTACGCCCGCGAATCACCGCAGTTCTTTTCCGCGATTCCGATCCATCTGCGCGGACGGCAGCGCGAATTCACAAAAAAGATGCTGCAGCACGCCGCTTCAGAATCTGGGCACGACTATCTGGCGCTGGCCGACCTGAAAACGCTGGGCGTCAACATCGAAACCATTCCCTTCGAGCGTCCTCTGCCTGAAACGTCGGCGTTGATCGGTTTTTCGTTTTACCTGATCCAATACCTGAATCCGGTCAGCTATCTGGGATTCGTTTTTCACCTGGAATATCTGCCGACTCATTTTGGCGAACAGTATGCGAAAGGTCTGCTCAGCGCCGGCATTCCTCCCGCCGCAATGAGCTTCATCAGCGAACACGTCGAAGCCGATGTCGGACACAACCGGCTGATGGCCGATTACGTGGAAAACCTGCTGGTCACGGAACGCGACGTGGAAGACATGATTTACGCCATGCGCGTTACCTCGAACCTGTACGCCAAAGTGTTTGAAGCCGCTTTCGCAAGCGTAGATGAAGCCGTTGCTTACAGCTACGGCGTGAATCGCGCGGAGATTTAACCTGATGCCAACGACTTCAGGCAGAGATTGGCTGCCTGAAAGAGTCCTCAGCATTCACCAATCCCCTTACCCACAAGATCACTACCAAAAAGGAGAAAACCTCATGAAAAACGGAAAGAACTGGTTTATCGCAACGGCTGTTGTCTTCACGATGATGGCAGTCTTTTCAACCACAGCCAGTCGCAATCCTGTGAAAGCTCAGCGCGCCACGCCGCATTGCACCAACGGCACGGCCAGCGGAGTTTATGGTTATCGAATGGCCGGGCAATTGGTCGGCGTAGGGCCTTTTCTGGTCAACGGCATCTTCACTCATAACCCGGATGGAACGATGGACGCGGATGTGCAATTGACCGTTGGAGAGAATTCCTTTCCCGCTCCGGGAACTGGAGGCACTTTCAAAACCAACGACGATTGCACTGGCTCTGGCAAGTTCAAGGTGGCGGCGTTGAATCTGGATGTTGCGTACAACTTCATCGCCACCGACGGCGGAGATCAGATTGAGTTGCTGAACACGAATCCTGGCGTCGTGCTGCACGGTGTTGGCCGCCGCATCAGCAAACCGGGCATTGCTCCGCGCTGTAACAACGGCACTGTGCTTGGCACTTATGGGTACAGATTGGACGGCAGCTTGACGGGAATAACGCTGGCAGCATTTGCCGGAACTATCACCAATTCGCTCGGCGGCGGTGTGGAAGGCGTTACCACCGGCGCAGACACAGCCAACCTAATGGGGCAATACCTGCCACGAACGATTCAGGGAACTTACAAAACCGGGAGCAATTGCCGAGGCACCGGTTTTTACACTGACTCGCTGGGCAACAAGATCAACTACGTCTTCACGGCGGTTGACGGCGGCGAGACGCTTTATCTGCAAGGTTCCGATCCCGGCGTCGCGATTTCCGGTGTTGGACGGCGCATTCGGTAACAAAAAAACAGGCAGTATGGCGAGCGTTTTGAACACCATATTGCCTGTTGTAATTCCGTAGGTCTTTCAACTTCTCAATGGATTTCCGGCTCTGGTGTTGGAGCGCCTGCGTGGAGGAAGTCGAAATCGCAGCCCTGATCGGCTTGGGTGACGTGATCGAGGTAGAGCGCCGTGAAACCACGTTCGTATTTTCGTTGCGGCGGCGTCCAGGCAGCGCGGCGTTTGGCTAATTCTTCTTGGCTGACCAATAGGTTCAGCTTTCGATTCGGAACATCCAGTTCGATCAAATCTCCATCTTGAACAAAAGCCAGCGCGCCTCCGACATAAGCTTCGGGGGAAACGTGCAGCACGCAGGCTCCGTAAGAAGTCCCGCTCATTCGCGCGTCTGAAATTCTGACCATGTCGCGCACGCCTTCTTTCAGCAGTTTTTTCGGAATCGGCAACATTCCCCATTCTGGCATGCCTGGGCCTCCGAGCGGCCCGGCGTTTTGCAGCACCAGAATCGAATCAGCGGTGACGTCCAAGGCTTCGTCGTCAATTCGCGCAGCCATGTCGTTGTAATCTTTGAAAACAACGGCTTTGCCGGTGTGTTGATGTAATTTCGGATCGGCTGCGGTGGGTTTGATGACCGCGCCGTTCGGAGCCAGATTGCCGTACAAAACCGCCGTGCCGCCTTTGGCTGAAACGGGATTTTCGGTTGAACGAATCACGTCTGCGTTGTGGACTTTGGCCGAAGCGACGTTTTCGCCAAGCGTTTTG
>JAGNMH010000557.1 GCA_017991275.1 Acidobacteriota bacterium | reverse complement strand
AAAATTACAGACGAACGAACCTTGGGTGCGCGCATCGGCGATCTGAGAAATTATCTGTACATTGACGTGGCTTCGAACCAGCAAAGCGGCGCGCTGTTTAGCATGGCTGTGAAGCTGAAAAACGATTCGCGCTGGTACACATCGGATTTCGGAATCAGCTCTTACAAAATCGAACGCAGCGGTTATTTCCGAACTACTATTCGCCTGCCCAAAGGCACAAAGCCGAACCAAATCGAACGACTGGCCGCACGCTGCGACCTGACGGGTAATCCGCGCTCTAAAGAAGAAATTGGTAAGGCCACCGCTGCCCAATGCGAACTTGGTTCGATCAACAAAGTCTTTTTCTTGAATGACGGCCACCAACCCGGAATTTCGCTGCCAGTCAAAGGCACCGCAACCAAAATCCTGTTCGGAGAAGCTGTGGAGTTCTCTTTGGGGCGGCGGTAAAACGTCAGCGCTTTTTGCCTGTCGTCAATTGCCTATTCAGTTCGTGAACTTTTCCGATAATCGTTTCTTCAATCGCCGGAGTGTAAGGGCCAGGCAGGTCGTAATAAATCATTGACTCGACGACTTCGTAACCGCCTTCGGGGTACATTCGCGCCGAGGCGATGTACGAGCAAAGATCATTGCTGTAACCCGCAACCCAGGCGTTGCCGCCAAATTCCTTCTTCAGCCGCAAGGCATAATCCGTGACGACTTCTCCGGCCAGAGCGATCAATTTCAAATCACCAATCTGCAAAATCTGAACCGTGTACGGGTACTCAGACATGATTTTGCCATCGCGTTCCAGCTTTGCCAGCCAGCGCCGGGCATGGCGTTGGACGAAGACGTTGCTGTCGCTCAATCGAGCTTTCCATTCGTCCTTGTCCGGGGTTGGAGCGAGCGCAATTTTCACGCTGCCGATGATGGAGTTCAGTTGCGGGTTGATCGGCGTCATCTGGCCAGCCAGTACTTGCTTGACGCTAATGGCCAGTTCTTCGCCATGCTGCTGAGCGTATTCCAGCTTGCTGCGCGGATAAGGATTGATGTCGGCTCCACAGCCTTCGACGAAAAGAGCCGTCGTGCCGGGATAATTTTTCTCAATTGCGGCCTGGGCGAATCCGGCGTAATCGCCGCTGACCTGATAAAACTCTCCGGTCAGAGTCGTGTTGTGACAGGCGTAACCAAACGCCAGACCACGCAATTTGCCATCGGGTGATTCAATTTTCAGAACGGGAACTTCTTTGTCCACAACGCCTTCGCGGTTTACTCCGTTGAAGATTTTGCCGTTGCGCGGTTCACGACGGTTCATGGCGAACTGTGCTGAGCCTTTACCGAACGACAGCTTAGCTGGAGACAAATCTTTCAGAGCCAAGCCAATTACCTTCAGCAGATTGTTTTTCAGTTGCTGAGTGTAATCTGCGACAGCTTTGGTTTGTTCGTCGCTCAGGTCATAAGCTCCGCCCAGGGAACTGTTGACCACCGGCCCAGAATGCGTGTGCGAAGAGTTGAAAAGAATTTGCTGGCGTTTCAGTCCGTAACTTTTGTTGGCGTGTTCGGAAACTTCAGAGGTCAGAGCGCCGGGCAACCCCAGCAGATCAGTCGTAACGATAACGATGCGATTGCCTTTGGCATCCTGCATTGCCAGAGCTTTGGCAAACAGGTCATGAAGTTTTCCTTCAAAAGGCTTGTTGCGAGCGGCGTAGCCCGCCATCCAGGTTGGTTTTTCAGGCGTGATAACGATCTTGGCCAGACCGGCTTTGCCATCGCTGAATGCAGAGGCGGTTTCCGGGTTAGAAGTTTGGATTGCCGCAACCAACAGCAAGGAAACTGTCAGCAGACAAAGACGAATAGTTGATTTCATCTTTAACGACCTCTTGTCTAAATTGTAATGGGAATTGAACTGCCTGGAACGCGCCGAACGATAACGGATTTGATTGCCAAACGAAAGCTGAACTATGGTCGCTGAAATTTGCATCGGCATGCCATCATCTTTATACTGCGCGCGTTTTACAGAAAGACTTTCCGCCGCTGTTAAACTGAAAACTCCAACTTACAATTTAGCAACAGATCAATATGCAAATTACAGTTTTGAGAGAGACAGACCCTCAAGAATCTCGCGTAGCTCTAATCCCAGAATCCGTCAAAAAACTGATTGGCCTGAAAGCCGTAGTCGCCGTCGAAAGCGATGCCGGGCTGAATGCGGGAGCCTCCGACGCCGATTATGAAGCCGCCGGAGCCACTGTATCGAAAGACCGCGCGGCGTTGCTGGCTGCGGCAGATGTATTGCTGACAGTCAACCGCCCCCCGGCTGAAGATGTCGCCAAACTTAAATCAGGCGCAGTCGTGATTGGTTTTTTGCGTCCGCTGGATGAACCCGATCAGTTGCGGCCAATGCTGGAACGCGGGGTATCGGCTTTTGCGGTGGAGATAATTCCTCGCTCGACACGCGCACAGGCGATGGACGCGCTTTCTTCGATGGCGACGATTGTCGGTTATAAAGCCGTATTGTTGGCTGCCGAACGAAGCCCGCGAATGTTTCCGATGCTGACGACTGCGGCGGGAACCGTTCCACCTGCCAGAGTTTTGGTGCTTGGCGCGGGCGTCGCCGGGTTGCAGGCGATTGCAACGGCCAGGCGTTTGGGGGCAATCGTCGAAGGCTTCGACGTGCGCGCCGCCGCCGGAGAAGCAGTTCGCTCGCTGGGCGCTAAATTCCTGGAAATAGACATGGGCGGCCAATCCGCCGAAGGCGCAGGCGGTTACGCCAAAGAAGTCACCGAAGAAGTCATGGATCGCAGCCGCGAGTTGATCGCCAAACAAGCCAAACAAACCGATTGCATCATCACTTCGGCGGCGGTTCCGGGCAGAAAAGCTCCGATTCTGATTACCGAAGAAGCTGTCCGCGGCATGAAGCGCGGTTCGGTCATCGTTGATCTTTCCGGCACAACCGGCGGCAATTGCGCTTTGAGCAAACCCGGCGAAACCATTGATGTGGATGGCGTTACGATCATGTGTCCGCTGAATCTGGCGGCGACGATCCCCGTTCACGCCAGCGCGCTCTATTCGCGTAACCTGACTACGTTTTTGAACGAGATGATTAAAGACGGCGAGTTGAACGTTGACCTGAGTAATGACGTTGTCGGCCCTGCCTGCGCGGTTCACGCCGGAGAAGTGAAAGAGCCTCGCATTCAATCTGCCTTGTCGGCTCTGGCAAACAAATCATAGAAACGCATGTAGTACCGCCTTTAGGCGGAATGCCCCGGTCGCCGAGACCTTCCGTCTAAAGACGGTACTACGAACTTTTTAGAGGAGATTTCACCGTGAGTTCAGAAATCCTGATTGCTTCCTTGTACGTTTTCGCTCTGGCCGCGTTTCTGGGCTACCAGATTATTTCTCGCGTTCCGCCTTTGCTGCATACGCCGTTGATGTCGGCAACCAACGCCATTTCGGCAATTTCCGTAGTAGGATCGCTGGTCTTGGCCGGAGCCAAATACAGCCAGGTCAGCCGCATCCTCGGATTCATCGCGGTGACTTCGGCGATGATCAACGTCGTTGGCGGATTCATGATCACCGACCGCATGTTGAAGATGTTTAAAGACAAAATCGGCGGCGGCCCTAAAGACGGCGAAAAAGATGGAGGTAAACACTAATGCTAGGCCAACACTGGATTGAGTTTACCTACCTGCTGGCGTCCATTCTGTTTATCTTTGGTTTGAAAGGTTTGAGCCATCCGAAAACGGCCAGAATGGGCATGAACGCCGCCGCCATCGGCATGGCCATCGCCATCATCGGCACTCTGCTGAAACACGAAATAATCAGTTACGAGTTAATCATTGCCGGTTTGCTGATTGGCGGTTTGATCGGCGCGGCAATGTCTTATTGGATGCCGATGACAGCCATGCCACAACGAACTGCGTTGTCGCATGCTTTTGGCGCGTTGGCAGCTTCGATCGTAGGCATTGCCGAATACTACGAACACGTCGTGGTTCACCATCAGGTTTTGGAATCTTACAAAATGGCCGCGCTGGGTTTTGAAGTCTTGTTCGGCAGTTTGACGGTGACCGGAAGCTTGCTGGCGTTTTTCAAGTTGCAGGAGATGATGCGCGGCACACCGATCACCTACAAAGGTCAGAACGTCATCAACATGACGTTGTTCGTTGCCGCCGCAGTAATCTTCATTTATCTGATTTACGATCCCACCCAAGCCAATCTTTTCTGGGTGATGGTGTTTCTGTCGTTCCTGTTCGGAGTCTTGCTGGTGCTGCCGATTGGCTCGGCTGACATGCCAGTGGTAATGGCGTTGATGAACTCTTACGCCGGATTGGCTTCGGCGGCAACGGGATTCGCCATTGGTAACAACGTGCTGATTATCGCCGGAACTCTGGACGGATTTTCAGGCTTCATCCTTTCGATTCTGATGTGCAAGGCGATGAATCGTTCGATTACCAACGTCCTGTTTGGCGCGTTCGGCTCGACTTCCACCGACACCGGCCCCGCCATCGAAGGCACTATGCGCGAAGTTCAGGCT
>JAGNMH010000555.1 GCA_017991275.1 Acidobacteriota bacterium | reverse complement strand
GCGTTATGACCTGTTGATTAAAAACGGCCACGTCATTGATCCTAAAAACAACATCAACGAATTGCGCGACGTTGCCATCACAGCCGGAAAAATCGCCGCTGTTGAAAAAACGATTGATCCGGCTCTGGCTACAAAAGTCGTTGATGCCAAAGGTTTATATGTCACGCCGGGCTTGGTGGACATTCACGTTCACGTTTACACCGGAACCGGCCTAAAAGCCCTGACCGGCGACCAAAGCGTTTATCCAGACGGGTTCAGCTTTCGCGCTTGCACGACAACGATGGCTGATGCCGGGACTTCGGGAGCGCGCAACTTTGAGGACTTCAAACAGCGTGTGATTGACCGAGCCAAAACACGAGTTTTCGCTTTCATCAACATCGTCGGTTTGGGAATGGGTGGCGGCAAGGTTGAACAGGATACCGCCGACATGGACCCGAAGTTGGCGGCTGAAATGGCGAAAAAGCATCCGGACGTAGTTGTCGGTTTCAAAACCGCCCATTATGCCAAGCCGGATTGGACGGCGGTGGATAATGCGCTGGAAGCGGGGCGGATCGCCAACTTGCCGATCATGGTGGATTACGGTCAGGTCGTGCCCGAACGCCCGCACGAAGAGTTTTACCTGAAGAAAATGCGTCCGGGCGACATTTATACGCACATGTATCGCAAGTTCGACCCGACGATTGACGACCAGGGCAAAGTTCGCCCTTATCTGTTTGAAGCCAAAAAACGCGGAGTGATTTTCGATGTTGGTCACGGCGCGGGCAGCCTGATCTGGCGGTACGCTGTGCCTTCTATGAAGCAGGGATTTGTGCCGGATTCGATTTCGACCGATCTGCACACAGGCAGCATGAACGCCGGTATGAAAGACATCGTCAACGTCATGTCCAAGTTTATGAACCTGGGCATGCCGCTCCAGGAAGTGATTTTGAAATCCACCTGGAACCCCGCCAAAGAAATTCGCCGTGAAAAATTTGGTCATCTGTCGGTGGGCGCGGTTGCAGATGTGGCCGTGTTCCGGCTGGAGCGTGGCAGTTTCGGTTTTGTAGACAGCGATGGTTTCACAATGAAAGGGAACCAGCGTTTGTCATGCGAAATGACTTTATTGGATGGCAAGGTCATGTTCGACCAAAATGGCCGCAGCGGCGCGCCGTGGAATGCTCTGAATGATCAGAACAAATAATAACTTTTGAATAACAAGAAAGGTGGTTCGATATGCCAAACCGACGTAATTTTATCCAGGCTCTATCCAGTGTTCCGTTTTTGGGCAGCCTTTTTGCCCCGGCTGCTTTGGCCGCTGAGAAGAAAGCCAGCGGGCGCGATTATTTCAAAGAACTCGGCGTTCGCCCGTTCATTAACGCCGCCGGAACTTACACCGCGCTGACGGCTTCGTTGATGCATCCTGAAACGATGGCTGCGATCAATTACGCTTCAAAGCATTTCGTGACTCTAAACGATTTGCACGACGCCGTAGGCAAACGCATTGCCACGCTGGTTCACAGCGAGGCGGCAATGGTCACTTCCGGTGCGGCTTCAGCGTTGACTCTGGCTACGGCGGCTGTTTTGACTGGCAAGTCGCCTGAACGCGCTCGCCAACTGCCTGATTTGACTGGCATGAAAAGCGAGGTGCTGGTTCAGAAAACTCACCGTGTCGGTTACGACCACGCGATTCGAAATTGTGGCATCAAGCTGATCGAAGTCGAAACCGCCGCGCAATTGGAAAACGCCATCAACGACAAAACGGCGATGATGTTTTTCCTTAATGACGCCGATCCCAGAGGTCAAATCAAAGCCGCACAGTTTGTCGAACTCGCCCAAAAGCACAATATCCCGACATTGATTGATTGCGCCGCCGACGTGCCGCCAACCGAAAATCTGTGGAAGTTCACCAAGATGGGTTTTGACTTGGTGGCGTTCTCAGGCGGCAAAGGCTTGCGCGGCCCGCAAAGCTCCGGCCTGTTGCTTGGCCGCACAGCCTTGATCGAGGCCGCTCGCCTGAACGGCCCACCCAACGGCGACACCATCGGTCGCGGAATGAAGGTCAACAAGGAAGAATTGATCGGAATGATGGCCGCGCTGGAAGTTTATTTGAAACGCGACGAAGCCGCCGAATGGAAAGAATGGGAACGCCGCGCCAAGCTGATCATTGACAGCGTGACGGCTACCAGCAAAGCGACCAAAGGCGAAGTCTACGTTCCGCCCGTCGCCAATCACGTTCCTACAGTTCGTATCAAATGGGAAAAGGCTGCGTTGAAACTTCTGGCCGACGACGTTCGCAAACAGATGCGCGAAGGGAACCCATCAATCGAAATCACGCCCGGCGGTTCGCCCGCCAAAGCGGAAACACAGGAGTTTTCCGTCGGCGTCTGGCAACTGCAACCCGGCGAAGCCGAAATCGTCGCCAAACGGTTGCGCGAAGTGTTCAAGGCGGCAGCTTGAATTTGAACGAAGGGAGTTCCGCTTTCAGGCGGAACTCCCTTCGTTATCGCCGTTCGTGTTCCAGGTGCAGTTGTGTAAACGACAGCATCATCAAATACACGGCGCTGAACAGCAGTGTGAACAATCCGGCAAAGGCCAGTGTCTGCATATGTTCCAACGGATGTTGAAGCCCGTCCATCAATTGACTCAGCAAATTCGCTGGCTGAAACAAAGCGTCCCAACTGTTCCAACGCAAGAAGCGCCCGAAATAAACTCCGAAGCCGGTCAGCATCAGCACTCCAACGACAAACAACCAACTGGCAGTGTGGCCAATACTGCGGCGCACCAGGTCCTGCATCAGAAACAAAGACACCAATCCCAGAAACGAACCCGTCCAGGCAAAGGCCACCAACGTAATCAAGTCGTACCACAGCGGAACGATGTTGCTTTGTTTCAGGTGAATGATGTCGGTAATCAAATAAGGCGCGTTGGGCAGGAACAACAGCCACAGAAAGGCAAATCCCAGAATTGGCAACCATCGCAATCGAGTCGGCCAGTGATGCAGGTTGTACGCCGCGAAGGCTCCCAGCACAGGCAGCCAGGCCAGAAACAAATTCCAGATCAGCCATCGTTGTGTCCCAGTATTGTAATGCCAGGCTCGCAGCGCCAGCAATCCCAGGCATAAGGCCGTAGAAAATGAGAGAGACGCCAGCACAAACAATTGTTTTTGGTATTTGGCGAACAGGGAACTTAGTTTGAAACCTTGAGTCATAACAATCCTCGATTTGATGAATGGAGTAAGTGAACGCGCACTGCGCTTAGCATACGGGATGTCGGGCAACGAAGTTTGCAGAATTGTTGGGTTGGCGCTGTCTCACCGCAATCTGTTATTCGTGGCTCTGTTCAGTCGCGGAGCTTGGTGGAAACGATTGTGTCGTTTCTATAAACGGGCCGCGCCTCTGGCGCTAATTTCAAAACACGTTCTCAACCCCAAAGAGGTCGCTTTCATGCGGAAGATTTTTATTTTTGCCATTCCTGTCTTGTTCATTTTGCTGACGTTGGCGTTGGCGTCCTATCAGCAGAAAAGCGGTTGGGCGAATGTTATCGCTCAATTGCTGGATCATCCTGCGCCGCCTCCGCCGATGTTGAAGGAGGCCGCCGACGCGATTGCCGAAAATTACAAACTGGCGATGAAGCGGATTGCCAACCCGGATCAGGAGCCGGGCGAAGGCGCTTCGCCAAAGGAAGTCGTCAGTTATTGGGAGCTTCAGGAGCGACGGGAAACAGGCAAGCAGTTATCTGAAAAAGCTGGCTGGCAATTGTTGGAAACTTGCTTGCGGCCGGATTCGCCTGTGTGTTGGCGTGTGATGGATTTTTTTCCTGACACTTCGGTGGCTCACAATCGAGTCAAACAATTTCTGGAAACGCCGGAACCTCAGTCCACAGAAGCCACAGAGATAACCAGCTATTTGACGGCCAGTGATCGAAAGGAAACCAGAGATCGTTTTCGCGGCTGGCTGATGCGCCATAGCAACTTTTTCCGCGATGAGTTGCTGCAAAAAGCCCGCGAAGTTTCGTCCACCGGTTATCAGTTCAGAAACTCCTCCAGCCTGGAAGC
This sequence comes from Acidobacteriota bacterium, assembly GCA_017991275.1. Taxonomy (GTDB): domain Bacteria; phylum Acidobacteriota; class Blastocatellia; order RBC074; family RBC074; genus RBC074. The sequence goes on along the minus strand of JAGNMH010000555.1, from coordinate 478 downwards.
ATTGGCGCGAATGGATTGGAACGCGGCCAAACCAATCATCGAAAACTACGCGAATCAGCCGGAGTCTGCTGTTCAAACTTATGCTTTGAAATTGCTTTACCTGCGCGCAGTTCAAATCGGTGACAACAGCCAGGCAGAAACGATTCGTCGCCGGATGATGGTAATGGTCGCCAACCCACAAGTTGCCGAAGATGCCCGCCGAGAAGCTTATGACACGCTGACTGCGCGCGAATGGCCGGGACGCGACGAATGGTTTTCGACTCTGCTGACTCAGTCAAATTTGATTGGCAGAAACAAACCGCTTTTTTACAACGACACGATTGCCAATCCGATCAAAGACACGCCGGAAAAATGGAATCCGCTGCTCAGCCAGCTTGTCGCCAGCGGCAATCAAACAGTTCACAACAACGCTGCGATGATTCTGGCGACTGTGGCTTTGCGAAAGCCGAATCGAGAGGCGTTGTTGCCACTGTTGCCG
>JAGNMH010000556.1 GCA_017991275.1 Acidobacteriota bacterium | reverse complement strand
GTGAAAAACGATTCGACAATTCGTTCATCATTCAGCATTCATCATTCTGAATTCAGATCATTCTTTCGAACTGGCCGGGGCCGCAGAGCGAATCAGCATTTCAGTGCCGGGTTCCAGTGTCAGCTCATTGCCACCTTCGACGAAGACCGAACCTGCACCGACGCCAGCGCCAATCGCCGCCCCGATGGCTGCACCTTTGCCGCCACCGGCCACTCCGCCAAGGATAGCTCCCAGAACCGCGCCGCCTCCGGTGCGAATAGCGGTGTCTTTGGTGCGATCACTGGATTCAACATTGCCTTCGTCGTCAACGGTTTTGACTTTTTCGCTTTGGTAAATTTTTTCGACCTGAGCAGCAAACCTGCCGCTCCGACCATCGCGGATATGAATCGCGTCAAAAACCAGTGACAACTCTGTCTTGCCTGTCGCCTTGCCGGATTTGTTTAACTTGGAAATGTGACCTTCGACCACCGCGTCAACGTAATCACTAGGGTCAAGCACGACGGCAGTGAACTTGTCGCCTTCCTTGTTAATCTTCGTGCTGATTTGGTCGTTGAGCCTGACTTTCATCTGTATACCGTCACGGACGATGATCGCCCCTCGACGAGACGAACTGCCCGAAGATGAATTGGAAGGTGCGCGGTCGCGTGGACGCTCGACCGGCTCAGAAGCGCGGGTATCGGCAATTGTGCGGTCATCTTCCGCCGTTCGCGGGCGAGTAGAAGAAGCAGCGTTGTTTGAAGAGTTAACAGTCGCAATCACGATTTTGCCAAGGTTCGTCGGCTGCGTAAGCGAATAAGGACGACCAAAATAACCATCGTTGTACCCAAATTCAAAACCAATACGGTAGCCTTCTTGATACTCGGCCAGAGTTCCCATGGATTCTTTGTAGGTCTTATCCGCGCGATTGTAAGCGTCACTGTTTTCAAAATCGCGCGACAGGTTTTCATTCACATCGCTCTTGCCTTTGGCAAACCCATCTTCGTAACCGGCGCGATAAGCATGTTGATAAGCATAACGATATGAAGTCGTATCGTTGGTCACAACCGTCGGTCGCTGGCGCGACGTTCTGGTTTGCGCCATCGCCACAGTGGACAAAACAATCATCACGGCTCCAAATAGTGCGATGCGGCGAGCAAAACTGTTATTCATTATTGCCTCCTTCTTGATTTCACTGACTGTTGGTTGGGGAGTGTTAAAGGGTAATGATTTTCTACACTAACACCGCACTCAAAACAAGCGCTGACTTGGTGTATGCTTTCTGCCAGACCACACCTTTTCGGAGAAAACTAAATATGGCACAGAAGAAAATCTATCTGGACAACAGCGCAACGACTCGGGTTGACGACGAAGTCGTCAAGGTAATGCTTCATTATTTGACCGAAGATTTCGGCAACGCTTCCAGCACTCACCAGTTCGGCCAGCAGGCCAAACAAGCCATCGAAGATGCTCGCGGGCAGGTTGCGTTAATGCTGAACGCTTCGCCGACCGAAATCACTTTTCTATCCGGCGGAACCGAATCAGACAATCTGGCGATCAAAGGCATTGCCGACGCTCACCGTGAAAAAGGAAAACACATCATCACGTCGCAGATTGAACATCCGGCGGTGCTGGCCAGTTGCGCTCAATTGGAACAGCAGGGCTGGCAAGTGACTTATCTGCCGGTTTACCGCGAAGGCATTGTTCGCATAGAAGACATCCGCACCGCTCTAACCGATGAAACCGTGCTGATTACAGTGATGCATTCCAACAATGAACTCGGCACGATCCAGCCGCTCAGCGAAATCGGCCAGTTGGTCAAAGAACGCCGCGAAGCCGGACAGCGTCATCTGCACCTGCACACCGACGCGGTTCAATCAGTCGGCAAAGTTCCAGTGGACGTCAAAGAGTTAGGCGTTGATTTGTTGACGCTGACGGCTCACAAATTCCACGGCCCCAAAGGCATTGGGGTTTTGTATGTTCGCAAAGGCGTCCGCCTGACCAGCCAGATGCACGGCGGCCATCACGAACGCGACCGACGAGCCGGAACCGAAAGCGTTCCGCTGATTGCAGGCATAGGCAAGGCCTGTGAACTCGTCCGGCTGCATCTGGCCGAACGGGTGGAGCACGCGCGGAAGCTTCGTGATTACCTGGAAGAAGAATTGTTCAATCGAATCCCCGACATTTCCCGCAACGGTGACCAAACACGCCGAGTCCCGAACATCGCCAACCTGAACTTTGAATTTGTCGAAGGCGAAGGCTTGCAGATTTCAATGGATTTGAAAGGCATAGCGGTTTCAACCGGCTCCGCGTGTTCGTCCGGTTCGCATGAACCATCGCACGTGCTGATGGCGATTGGCTTGCCGCGCGACAATGGATACGGTTCTCTGCGCTTCAGTTTCGGCAAAGACAACACAAAAGAAGATGTGGATTACGTTCTGGAAACTCTGCCTGCCGTGGTCGAAAAGCTGAGAAAACTGTCGCCCCGGTTACGGCAAAAACAATCCGCGGTTTCAGCAGGCTGACGACTCAGTAGAAAAGATTTTTCTCGACAACCTTGAGCAAAGGTTCTGTACGGCTGTAGTATCCGCCCGTCTCAGTTTTAACAATCGGCCACCCCTTCAAAAAACACAGCTTTGGCTGTTCAGCTTGGAGGGTTTCTCATGCTCCGATTTATCTTTGCCGTCCTATTCTGTTTCTCTGTCAATTCAGCTTTCAATCCGGACGACCTGGACCATGTGAGTTTCGAGGGTGAAGTCAAAGACACGAGCGGCAACGCCATCATCAACGCCAAAATCTTCGTTAAACATTCAGCCAGCAATTCCGAACGAACAACCACAACCAACAAAGAAGGCCGCTATCGCCTGAATTCCATCGTGCCGGGAACTTACGAATTACGAGTCGAAGCTGGCGGCTTTCAAACTGTTAAAGTCGAAAAGATCAACGCAGTCGCTGGCGTTGTCATTCGCAAAGACTTTCAGCTTTCGCCCGCAGCCATCGCCGAACAAATCACCATCAGCGCCGAAAACAGCCAGCCTTTGGTGGACACTTCGCGCACAGTTGTTGGCGGAACAGTCACGCAAAAAGAGCTTGACGCTTTGCCAACCGAATCGCGCAATCCGCTGGATTTGATCTTCACGCTGGCTGGGACTTCGCCGCCTGCGCTGAGTGAAAAAGACCTGGCCGAAGGCGACCGGCAAGACGGTTTTCGTCGCACGCCGGAAGAATCCGGCATCTTCAGCCTGACCGGCGGTACTGCGTTTTCAAACAATCTGACCATTGAAGGTTTGGACAACAACGACGACCGTTCGGCGCGCGAACGCTTCGTTCCTTCTCAGCACGCCGTCGCCGAAGTTCAAGTCATCACCAATCAGTTTTCGGCGGAATACGGCAGAGCTTCGGGCGGCAGAGTCAATTTGCGTTTGCGCGGCGGAGCCAATCAGTTTCACGGCCAGGCGTTGTATTACTTCCGCGACGAAAGCCTGAATGCGAATTCTTATCGGCGAAATTCCGATCCCGCGCGAGGCTTTCGGCTGCCGCTTCAAAATCACAATCCCGCAGTCAGCTTCGGCGGCCCGATCAAAAAAGACCGACTGTTTTTCTTCGCGGCTTACGAATACGACAACATTTACGACCGAGCCGAAATTCAGGCGTTGTTGCCTGTTGGGACTAACCCGGCTTTCGCTTTGCCGAAACCGAACGGCGCGAATCTGGGTACGACCAGCCTGGACAGCAAAGGCAATCGAGTTGAAGTCAACGGCGGCTCGGCTGTCGGTTTGTATGACTTGACGCTGACAACTCCGCGCGTAGCCCACACCTGGCAAACGCGCGGAGATTTGTTTTTTAACGAACGGCACAATGGCTTTGCGGTGTTCACGCTGGCGCGCAACCGCGACGAACGCGGATTCCCTGGCGGCAGGCGAACGCTCGACACACTGCGGCAAACCGGACGTGACAGTTATTCCTTTGCAATTGGCGACAATCTGACGCTTTCGCCCCAAGCAGTCAGCAATCTGCGATTTCAGTTTTCGCGACTGACTCCTGCGGACGCTCCGGCCAATGACAACCCGGTTGTCATTATTGATTTTGACGATCCGCGCGATGTGATTGGAAACACCGCCGCCAACCCGTTCACCCGACGAGGCAATCTGACCGCCGGAGCCAGCACACTCAGCGGAGTTGATCGCCGCGAAGACCGCTGGCAGTTGCAGCAAACGGTCAACTATCAGCGCGGCTCTCATTCGCTGCGCGTTGGCGGCGACGTTCAGGCCATTCGTTCGCGTTTCGTTGATCTGGAAGACGCAACAGGAGTGTTCAACTTCGCCTCTCCGGCTGACTTTCTGGCAAACAAACCTTCGCGTTACCAGCATCGTTTTTTCACCGAATCAGAACTGCGAAACACTTACACTGGAGTTTTTGTTCAGGACGATTGGCGGCTGCGGCGAAATTTGACCGTGTCGGTTGGGCTGCGCTGGGACAACGAAACGATTCTGGAAGATCGAAACAACCTCGGCCCGCGAATTTCGTTTGCGTGG
>JAGNMH010000028.1 GCA_017991275.1 Acidobacteriota bacterium | reverse complement strand
GGCGTTCGGCGAAGAGTAAGAGCCTGTTTGGAAATTAGCGCCAGAGGCGCGGCCTGTTTATAGCAATGCCGCATTCATTTCCCGAAGCTCCTGTAGGAGCGGCCTATGCACAGGTCGCTCCTACAGAGCTTGGGAGGTTTTGCCGCTTGCCAACCAATAAACAGGCCGCTCCTACGGAGCTAAAAACAGTTATGCCAATTTCTAAACAGGCTCTGAAAGAGGATTTATGACCAACCGAACAAGATTTGTTACCTCAGTTTGCTTGCTGGCAATGTTCAGCATTGGCGTTTTGGCTGCCGACGACTGGTCGCGTTTTCGCGGACCAAACGGCACAGGCGTTTCCACCGAAACCAATTTGCCGACCGACTTCGGCCCGGACAAAAGCGTAGTTTGGAAAACTCCATTGCCGCCGGGGCATTCGTCGCCAGTGTTGTCGCGCACTAAGATTTTCGTGACGGCTTACGACGGAGACAAAAAATCCGGCAAGTTGGTGCTGATTGCGCTGGATCGTAAATCCGGCAAAGAACTTTGGCGGCGCGAAGTTCCGCGCAGCAAAACCGGGCGACTGGAAAACGTCAACGGCCCGGCTTCGGCCAGCCCCGTTACTGACGGCGAAAACGTCTTCGCTTACTTTCAGGATTTCGGTTTGATCTCGTTCACAGCCGACGGCAAAGAGCGATGGCGCATGCCGATGGAACCGTTCAACATTTTTTACGGTTACGGAGCTTCGCCGATTCTGGTGGATGACAAAGTCATTCTGCCTGTGGATCAAGATGGCGGCGCGTTCCTGCTGGCGGTCAACAAAAACACCGGCAAGCAAGCCTGGAAAATTGATCGCCCCGAAGTCATTTCAGGTTATTCAACGCCGATGATTTACCAGCCCAAGACCGGCGCGAAGCAGTTGGTTTTGCCTGAATCGTTTCAGGTTTCGGCTTATTCGGTCGCCGACGGCAAGCGCGTTTGGTGGGTTCGCGGACTGGCCTGTGAAATGAAATCCGTCGCCAGTTACGACAACGAATATCTGTACATCAACGGTTGGGGCTTTCCGCTGAATCAACCGGGCAAACAAATTGAAACCGTCAGTTTTGAAGAAGGTCTGAAACGCTATGACGCAAACAAGGACGGTTTTGTCGGACGAGACGAGATCAAGAAGTTAGACCCGCCCAGTCAAATGGACAATGTGCTACATCCGGGCTACGGCTTCGATGCTTTTGACCTTAACCGCGATAACAAGCTCGACGCCAAAGACTGGCAAGTGTTTCGCTCGATGATGTCTTCGGAAAACGGACTGCTTTCGATCAAACTCGGCGGGCAGGGCGATATGACTGCATCGGCAATTCGCTGGAAGTATCAGCGCCCTGTGCCTCAAGTGCCTTCGACTTTGCTTTATCAAGGCTCGCTGTTTATGGTCAACGACAGCGGCATTCTGATCTCTTTCGATCCGGCAACCGGCAACGTCATCAAACAGGGCAGACTGAAAGGCGCGATTGATAAATACTTCGCTTCGCCGGTCGGAGCCGACGGCAAGGTTTACTTGATCAGCCAGGACGGGACCGTTTCCGTCGTCAAAGCCGCTGGCGAATGGGAAGTCTTGGCCGTCAATGCGCTCGGCGATGAAGTCTTTGCCACTCCGGCTTTCGCTGATGGCAAGCTGTTCATTCGCACAAAAAGCACGCTGTATTGCTTTGCCAAATAGAGCTGATGTCCGGCGAGCTGCCAGCTTGCCGGGGCGTGACTATGAATCAATTATTTACCAGCCGAGACTTCGACAAGCCCGGCGGCTTGTCGGACGACTTGCGAGGACTCACCCAATGTCAAAATGCAGGCAAGCGGTTCTTACTGGGCTTCTGTTTCTATTGATGCTCGGCGGTTGGCCAGCTTCGACCAATACAGCTTCGGCCAGTGACGACTGGCCGCAGTTTCGTGGCCCAAACAGTTCAGGTGTTTCGACTGCGGCCAACCTGCCTGCGGAGTTTGGGCCGGACAAGAACGTCGTTTGGAAAACCCCGTTGCCGCCGGGGCATTCATCGCCCGTGCTGACGGCAGATCGTATTTTCCTGACGGCTTACGAACGCAATCAAACCACCAGCAAACTGTTCGTCATCAGCCTGGATCGTGCCACAGGCAAAATCGTCTGGCAGCGTGATGTCCCCAGCCCTCGCAAACAGGACTTACACAAATCGAACTCACCGGCTTCGCCTTCACCTGTCACTGATGGCCAAAACGTTTTTGCCTTTTTCACGGACTTCGGAATGATTTCGTTCGACCGCGACGGCAAAGAACGTTGGCGCTTGCCGCTGGGGCCGTTCAACAATCCGTTCGGAATGGGAGCTTCGCCGGTGTTGGCCGAAGGGTTGGTGTTGCTCAATTGCGATTCCGAAAGCGATTCATTCTTCCTGGCCGTTGACCAGAAAACCGGCAAAGTGAAATGGCGGCTTGAGCGTCCCGACTCTACGCGCGGCTTTTCCACGCCCGTGTTGTTTCAACCTGCGAAAGGCGGCTTGCAAGTGTTGGTTGCCGGTTCGCTGCGAATGTCTGCTTACGAAGTGGCGACAGGAAAGGAAGTCTGGTTTGTGCGTGGCCTGACCTGGCAGATCAAACCTACGCCGGTTTTCGGTGGCGACAATCTGTACATTCTCGGATGGGCTGGCGGCGCCGACCCCGGTCAGCAGGAAGACATTCCGGCGTTTGAGGAAACGTTGAAGAAATTTGACGCTAACAAAGACAACAAACTTTCGCCTGATGAGCTCGACCCAAAAATCAAAAAAGCCTGGGTTGATTTTGACCTCGACCGCGACGGCTTTTTGAACGAGCGCGACTGGAAGGCGTATCAAGCTCGCCGCATGGTGCAAAACGGTGTGCTGGCATATCGGATTGATCGCCAGAAAGAAATGCGCGGAGACCTGACCGAGTCACATTTTCTGTGGAAGTACCAAAGGGCATTGCCAAACACACCTTCGCCGCTGTTTTATCAGGACGTGGTTTATCTGATGAAAGAAGGCGGCATTCTGACTTCGCTCAATCCAAAGACGGGTGAAGTGCTCAAACAAGGCCGATTGCCGGGCGCGCTGGGTGATTATTACTCATCGCCGGTCGGCGCTGACGGCAAGGTCTTTACCGTCAGTGAAGAAGGGAAAGTCACAGTACTGAAAGCGGGCGGCAATTGGGAGCCTTTATTGACCGTGGCTCTTGGCGAATCCTGTCACGCGACGCCCGCCATCGCCGATGGCAGAATTTACTTGAGAACACATGGGACGCTGTATTGCTTTGGCAAATAACAAAGCGTTCTTCCAAATTTAATTCCAACTATCACAACGAAACAGGTTCAATCCGATGATACAAAACAAGGAGAAAACAACTTCTATGACGTGGGCAATCTTTGCAATTGGCGCAGCTCTTTCGTGGGGCATTTACGGAGCGATGTTGCATCAGGGACAAATGGAGTTAGGCTCGCCCGCACATCGTGGGCTGCGCGCGCTGTTATGCGTCGGCCTCGCTTACTTTTTGATCGGAGTAATCGTTCCGGTCGTGGGGCTTGCTTCGCAAGGTCAGTTGAAGCTTGACGGCTTTAGTTCCAAAGGCACCACTCTGGCGACTGTTGCGGGAGCTTTGGGCGCAATCGGAGCAGCCTGCATCATCTGGGCATTCAAATCCGGCGGAGTTCCGAATTACGTCATGCCGTTGGTGTTCGGCGGGGCGCCAGTGATCAACGTGCTGGTGACGATGATTCTGCATCCGCCTAAATCCACAGTTAATCCGCTGCTGTACGTCGGAATGCTGTTGGTGGTTTTTGGGGCAAGTCTGGTTTTGTACTTCAGGCCGCAATCTTAATTTGGAGGTAGACGATGGCTTTTCATACTGTCGCCGAAATTCTGGCGTCAAACGAAGAGGCGACTTCGCGTTTTGTCGCAGGAGTCGCGGCATGCACTGATTCCCAGGCTGATTTTCGCCCGGCTGTCGAAGAATGGACGATTGGCGAAATCGTCGAACACGTCAACATCGTCAACGGCGGCTTTCTTCGCATTACCGGCAAGCTGCTGCGTCAGGCCGAAGCCGATCCCAAACCGGCTCCGGCTGATTTGAACCTGGGCGGAGTGATCGTTGATAAAGATGGTGTTCCGGCTCCGAAGTTTCAGGCTCCTGAAACTGTTCGCCCGAAAGGCGGCGTAGCCATTGCCGACGCCGTCGCCGGTTTGCAACAGACAATTGCCGGATTCGCCGAAATCAAATCTCGGCTGGAAGCTGTGGATTTGTCGGAACAGAAATTCCCGCACCCGGCGGTTGGGCCGCTCAGCGCGTATCAGTGGTTGATTTTGCTGGCAGAACATTCCGAACGTCATCTTGGACAGATTGAGCGTGTAAAAGCGGCAGCGGGGTTTCCGGCTTGAAAACAAGCAAGCACTGAAATTCTGACTTTAGAATGTTGGCAATAAAAGCATGGAGTTCAGGCTTTAGCCTGCTGCCCTAAAATAACAGCAGGCTAAAGCCTGAACTCCATGCTTTTCTGTCATTGGCCACTTTTCTTTTGAGGATTTTTCTCTTGTTCGTCGTCGTCAATCAGCTTGCACTTGTTTTTGAAGTTGGTCAGTTTGGCGTTGATGGTTCCAGAAGAAGTCTTGGCCACCAACTTGACCGGGATGTGCAAGTTGTCGTCAGTCACCCACATAATCATTTCGCCCGGACGGGAAATCAGTTGGCCGGGACCTAAAATCTTAGGTTCGATCTTGATGGTTTTGATTTTGCCGCAATCGGTTTTCAGCTTTTCGTGTTTGCCCACTACGATGTCGAACCAGAAATTGTCGCCGTCGTCGTTGACGGGAAAACGAATCAACTGGCCTTCCTTCAACTTTTGCAGTCGTACAAAGTAAAACGCTGACAACAAATCCAGCATGCCGTCTTCGCGCGTGGCTGACTTTTCCTTTGGCGCAGCCTGTTGATTGTTTAGATCGTGGTCGGTGAATTTGGCGGATTTGTTTTCCAGGTTAAACACCACGCTTTGCGCTCGATGTTTTTTGCCCTCTTTGACCTCTTTGAAACTAAGTCTGGCGGAAAAATCATGTGCGTTGACCAAGGTCTCAAAACGATCTTTCACGTCATAACCGATAATGGCGGTCAGCAGGCCCTTGGAAATTGCCGAGGCCCGAAGGCGAAAGAATTGATCTTCGGGCGAAGGTTTGAACTCGACGTTCAAGCCGTCAAAAACCGGGTTGGCGGTGTCAGTGAATTTGGCTTCGCCTAAAAATTCAAAGGTTATCAGGCCGACGGTGACATAAAGAGGGAAGCGCGAATAACGAACTTCGTATTCCAGCTTTTCACCCGCCGGAATCGGGAGCGCAGTTTTGAAATCTCGGCGCAGCGCAGCCAACGGCAGGTTTATCGGCGCTGGCTTTGGTTTGGCGTCATTAGGTGAATCCTGAAAGGCCAAAGCTACGCCGCTTAGCCAAACAGCAGGCATCAACAAAAGTCCGAAAATCAAAATCAGTCGTTTCATTGCAAAATATTCGTGTCAGAACCGCGCGCGGTAGCAAGCATGCCTTGAGAATATGCGCTCCCTAACTGGTCGCGGTACTGACCTAAAAAGCTTTCACCACCAAAATTCCAAGCACGATTCCCAGGCCGATCAACGCCCGCCATTCGCGATGATGAAGATATTGACTGAAGTTGAAATCGCGCGTTTGGCCAGACCGATAAGGCGTCAGGCGCGGAATGAAGAGCGGGACTTCAGCCGACCATCGCGCATAAGCTTCGCCGAACAACGTTTGCATGTGAACCGATTCGGCCTGCATCACCGGCAAGTAAATCGCCAGAAAGAAAATCATCAGCCAGACGCCAATCAACCAACTGCCGCCTGCAATCGCGCAGCCAGCGGCCATCACGAAGCTGCCCAAATAAAGCGGGTTGCGCGTGTGAGCATAAGGCCCACAGGTCGCCAGTTCGGCGTTCTTTCGCAAATGGCCGGAAGCCCAGCCGCGAATCGTCGCTCCAAGCAAAGCCATAGGAACTCCCACAGTCAGCGACTGCCGGGTCGGGCGTGAAAAGAAGACAAACAAAATCGCTGTCACAAAACCAATCGGCACGCGCAGTCTTTGCAATGTCGCTCGCCAGTTGAAATCCATAATCTGCTGATTCTCACTCATAGATTTGAAGTCAGGATTGGCAACTCGCGATTACCAATCCGCAATCCGCATTCTGCAATCCGCAATCTGCTGACGACCGCCTGCCACACCTGTTCGGCTGGAATTTTCATGCACGAAGTATGGTTGCAATAACGGCGATAGCAGTCGGTTCGACAATCCAGGTCGAAACGTTCGACCACAATGTCTTCTTTGGCAAATGGCCCGTTGCGTCTGGAAGAAGTTGGGCCGAACAGCGCCACGATCGGAGTTCGCGCCGCCGCCGCCAAATGCATTGGGCCGGTATCGCTGCCCAGAAAAAGCTTGGCCCGACGGGCCAAAGCCAGAAATTGTTTCAGTGTTGAAGCCAATGGAAACGCAGCTCCGCTTTTGCTTTGGCCCACAACCATTTGCGCCAAAGTCAATTCGCCGGGGCCGTAAGTGATCGCCGAACGAATTCCAAAAGCTTCCCACAATCGGTCTGCCACGATGGCGAATTCCGATGTGTGCCATAACTTGGTAGCCCAGCCCCCGCCGGGGTTCAGGATTGCCAACGCGCCGTCATTCTTTTCCAACTGTTCGCGGGCGAATTGTTCGTCCGCCGCGTCCAGGTTGATTGGAAATTCAAAGGCTGGCGGAACGTCGCAACCAATAGAGGCGACCAACTGCAAATTCTTTTTGATGACGTGATTGTCATCATCGGCTGAAACTCGCTCAGTCATCAACCAGCGGCTGGCCGGTTCGCGCAGAGATTCTTTGGCAAAACCTATGCGGCGGGGAATTCGCGCCAGCCAACCGACAGCCGCCGATTTCAGCAATCCTTGAAAATCCAACGCCAGGTCGAATTTGGCTTCGCGCAGATTGGCGAAGCTGGAGCGAATTGCGGTCCGAGTATCTGCCGCTTTCCAATTTTTTCGCCAACCTCGCAAATCCAGTTCGATCAATTCGTCCAGATACGGATTGCCATGAAGAAGTTTTGCCGCCCCGCCCCGTTCGACCGCCCAGGCCAGGTGAGTTTCAGGCATTGCATGGCGTAAAGCCGCCAGAGCGGGCAGCGTATGGATCACATCGCCAATGGCTCCAAGTCTGATTATGAGGATTTTAGATTGAATTCGTTGATTACCCATCTAACCGCTTCCAGTAGGTTTGTTCCAACGTGATCCGGTGCCTGACCGCCAGGGGCTGTGCCGTTACCGCTGGTCGTACCGTAAAGCTCTTCCTGGCCGTAACCGGTCAGGACAAGAACGCTCCGCGCGCCAACAGTTTGCGCTGTTTGCACATCGCGCAATCGGTCGCCGATGACTGCGCAAAGCGACAGATCCAATTCAAAGTCTTCAGCCGCGCGTAACAACAATCCGGGCTGTGGTTTTCGGCAATTGCAGCTAATGCGGTAGGGCGCATCGCCGGTTGTCGGATGATGAGGGCAGAAATAAATGCCATCAACTCGCGCTCCGCCGCGTTCCAACTCCGCCTGCATTTGAGCGTGAACCTGAGCCAGAAATTCCTCGCTGAACAGGCCGCGGGCTATGCCAGATTGGTTCGTGACGACGATAACCAGCCAACCGGCTTCGTTGACCAGTCGAACCGCTTCTGCCGCGAAATCGAAAAGCCTGAATTCGGCCAGATCGCGTATGTAACCGACCTCTTCATTCAATGTCCCGTCGCGGTCAATGAAAATGGCCCGGCGAAGATTTTCTGATTTCGTGGATTCGTTCATTTCGCGGGCATTCTAAACTCAATCAGAGCATTGTGGCTAATTGGCGGCAAAAGGAATCTGACAGGGTTAAAAATAGAAGCGGGTATCGCTTCACTCGGTTCGGCAGTCGTCCCCTGATAGCCTCGACCAAATTTAGCGATACCCGTAGATGAAACCGAATAGTTTCATCCGATACTTCACAGCAAGCCATCGGCAAATCACATTCCACGCAAGCTTTACAGATTTTGAAGGAGTTACGCCTTTGATAGAGTTCCTGGCGACTCTGTCAGTGGCAATGGTTTGTGCCATTTAGCCTCTCAGAGTGACAGTCCCAAGGCTTTTTTTGATCTATTTGGCTTCAGTCAATAGTGACCAAATGACCAAGATGTGGCACGAAAAGTTGCGATTGCTGAGTCGCTGTGGCACTTTGAGTTTCAGGCAGTGCTGTCTCAAATTTATAGTTGAAAAGGCAAGCCAGGTTCATTGCTGAGTAAAAAAATGTGTGATTGCTTGCAATCAGAATGCTGGCACGATTTAGCAGAGTCGAGTTTGCCATTGTGTTCGGTTTGGAAAACGAGTTGCAACGTTTCAAGTAAAACTTTCCGATAGTTAACAGTTTTAGGAGTAGTTATAGGGGGAGTTGAATGAGTATTCGTGGAAGAGTCTTGATTGTTGATGACGACCCTGAATTCGGCCTGGTGGCACAAAACCTGGTCGAAGTGGAAGGATTAACAGCTCAATGGGTCAGAAACGGCGATGAAGCATTGAAGTTTTGTCGTGATGAGGTTTGCGACGTTGTGTTGTTGGATTTGATGCTTGGCGAAACGTCCGGCCTGGATGTGTTGCGCCAGATTCGCCAGTTGACTGAAAAACTGCCGGTTATTGTGGTTACCGCCCACGGTTCAATGGAATCAGCCGCCCAAGCTGTGCAAGCCGAAGCTTTCGATTACATAGGTAAGCCTTTTCGCGCCGAAGAATTGATGTCGGCTCTACGCCGCGCCTTGGAATGGCGAAAACAGTTAAATCACGAAGCAGGTGAAGAGCAGGTGAAACCTTCGGCTTCGCCGGCAATCGTAGGGCGCAGTCCGGCGATGGTTGCCGTTTATCGAGCCATTGCCCGCGTAGCCGCAACTGATTCCACAGTCCTGATTAGCGGCGAAAGCGGAACCGGCAAAGAATTGGTCGCACGCGCTTTGCACGACAACAGCCCGCGGGCCAAACGGCCTTTTATTCCGGTCAACTGCGGAGCTTTGACAGAAACCTTGCTGGAATCCGAATTGTTCGGTCATTTGCGCGGATCATTCACCGGAGCGATGGCAAACCATCGCGGAATTTTTGAAACGGCCAACGGCGGGACAATCTTTCTGGACGAGATTTCGGAAACTTCCCCGGCCTTTCAGGTCAAACTGCTGCGGGTGTTGCAGGAGCAGGAAGTCCGCCCGGTCGGAGCTTCGGAATCGCGCAGAGTGGATGCTCGCATTGTTGCCGCCACCAATATTCGTGTGCAGGATTTGTTCAGTTCAGAAGATTTCCGCCGCGACCTGCTTTATCGGCTGAGCGTGATTAACGTTGAGCTTCCGCCGTTGCGCGAACGCAAGGAAGACATTCCATTGTTGGTGGAGCATTTTCTACACCGGCTGAATTCCAAGATGAGCAAGAGCATTTCTGTGCCGGCGGAAACGATAGATTGGCTCTGTAAATATGATTGGCCTGGGAACGTGCGCGAACTGGAAAATGCCGTCGAACGAGCTGTCACGCTGAATATCGGCGGCAAACTGTTGCCGGAAGATTTCATGCAATTCACTCCCACGCCAATGACCCAGGCCGCGCCTCAGGAGTCGGTTGCTGCTAATGGCGCCAAACCCATTCCAAGCTCGACCTCGACTTTTTGGGTCTGCGAATTGCCGCAAACTCTGGAAGATGTGGAACGCCAGCACATTCTGGCGATGCTCCGGTTTATGAAAGGCAACAAGTTACGGACTTCTGAAATGCTTGGCATTGGGCGTTACTCGCTTTATCGAAAAGCCGAACGGCTGGGAATTGATTTGAGTAAGGAAGCTTGAGGTGGAAGATTGATAATGCGATTACTTACCGCTTTTATTTTTATTACTGTTTTGGCTTTTGCCGTCCGTCCTTTGGCTTCGTCTCTGGTTGTTGCCGGAACCGTCAAAGGCCGAATTGAGCTGGTTAATTCCAAAATCAAATCGCGGGACGCCGGCAGTGTGGTCGTTTGGCTGAAACCCGCTGATGGTTCATTACCTCGCAGTTCTTCAAAACAACGAAAAGTCATCACTCAGCGTGATAAACGCTTTTCACCCCACATTGTCGCTGTCGAAGTTGGTTCGGAAATAGATTTCCCGAACGAAGACCCTTATTTCCATAACGTATTTTCGATCTTCAATGGACGCCGGTTCGATTTGGGGCTTTATGCCAGCGGAGAAACCCGCCCGGTCAATTTCAATCGCGCCGGGATTTCGTACATTTTCTGCAACATTCATCCGAAGATGAGCGCGGTTGTCGTCGCGCTGGATACGCCGTATTTCGCCGTCAGCGATAAAACCGGCGGCTTTGCCATTAACGACGTTCCGGCAGGCGATTACCGTTTGAACATCTGGCACGAACGCACCAAACCGGAAACGCTTGCCGGACTGGTGCGAGCTGTGAAAGTTGAAACAGGAGGCGCTGACCTGGGCACAATCAGCGTTAGTGAAGAAGGTTATGTCCCCAGACCTCATCCAAACAAACATGGTCAGGAGTATGACAGCCCAAACAACAAACCGGGTTACCGTAAACCGTGATACAGGCAAATTACGGAATCAGCTTTTCATCAGCTCTGCGCTTTTGACCAGCGCACTGGTGATTGTGGCTGCGTGGGTAATCAACTATCAGGTCATAGGGCAGGTGCGCCAACAAGTGCAGGCCGAAGTCGAAACTGTGTTGCCGGTTTATAACGCAGTCTGGGCTGAACACGCTCGCCGGTTGGAAACGATGGGAGCCGCGATTACTGATTCGTCAATCGTCAAATATGTTTTTGGCAATTCTTCCGCCAGGAGCAACCAGGCGACCTTGCACGAAATGGTGGCGGATGTTTGCGATGAAAACATACAGGCCGGTGATCTGATTCTGGCCAGTGATGGGGCTGGTCGTGTCTTTTACGTCGAACAGTGGAAGGGGTCTGCACCGCAAATCAGCCAGTTGTCCGATGTCGGCGCTCTGGATTCCACGGACTTCACCGAAGCCGGACAAAAGCAAATTCGCAGCTTCACAATGCTTGGGGGGCGATTGTTTCAACTGGTGTTAAGCCCACTGACGACTCATTCAAACGATGCGGAATCGAACAACACACTGATGGTCATTGGCACAGGCGAAGAGGTTAATCGAACGATGGCCGCCGAAATCAAAGCCCGAATGCACAGCGAAGTCGTCTTTATGGTTGATGGCAGGTTGCACGCTTCCTCTTTGGCAGCGGAAAACGAACAAGCCGCCCTGAAGGCGATACAAGCAAGCGATTTCAGCGATTCTTCGTCCGCAAGGCCAATCGAGATCAATCTGGGCGGAGAACTTTACCTGGCTTTCGCCAGTCAGTTGAATGGTTTTGACGGAAAACAGATTGGTCAGGTTTTCGTGTTGCGTTCGTTGGCCGGAGCCGGAAAGCTGTTTCGCGCTATTTCACGCCAACTGCTGGTTTTATGGACTCTGGCGATTGTCGCGGCTCTGGCGTTGAGTTATCTGGTGGCAGGCCGAATAACCCGTCCGCTGGAAACTCTGGTGGTCAGCGCCAAGGAACTTGGGCAAGGAAATTACAATGTTGTCGTGCCGACGGGCGCTCAGGGTGAAGTTGCTCATCTGGCCGCAGCTTTCGATCAAATGCGCCATTCGTTGCGTCAGACCCAGGCCGCTTTGTTGAAAAACGAACGGCTGGCAACCATCGGTCAAATGGCCAGTTCGATCATTCACGATTTGCGAAACCCGTTGGCGACAATTTCAACCGCAGCCGAAGTAATGAAAAACAATGGTTTATCGCTGGATCGCCGCCAGACGATGCTGGAAACCCAGCTTAGAGCGTCCGGGCGAATGAATTCCATGCTTGGAGAGTTGCTGGATTTTTCGCGCGGCAGTTACAAACTCAATCGTCGCCTGATTCCATTAACCGCCATTGTTCGCCGCTCAACCCAAGAACTCAATGTTCAACTGTTGCAGTTGGGTGTCAGGCTTCAGACCGATATTCCTGATGACCTGCTGCTGGAAGCCGATGATGAAAAGCTTGGCCGCGTGTTTGAAAATTTGCTGATCAACTCCTTGCAGGCTTTTCAGCAAAACGACTGTGAACCAAGCCAGGAATCGAACCGCGTCGAGAGAGAAATTCGGATTCTGGCCAGATCGGAATCTGACCATCTCAGGGTAGAGATTTTAGACAACGGGCCGGGCATTCCGGATTCTATTCGAGAACGATTGTTTGAGCCGTTTATCAGTTCCAGCAAGCAGGGCGGAACGGGGTTGGGACTGGCCATCGCACGCGGCATTGTCGAAGCGCACGGAGGCATAATCAGTCTGGCGGATTCTAACAACGGCGCTCATTTTGTAATTCAAGTGCCCCACGAACTGCCCCAGGGAGGTGCAAATGACACCTGAAACCCTGCCACCTAAAGTCCTGTCACCTAAAGTCCTGCCACCTAAAGTCCTGTTGGTTGATGACGACAAGGAATTTCGTACAGTCGCAGCGCTGGTGCTGGAAAGCGCCGGTTATCAAGTTATCGAAGCAGTGGATGGACTGACCGCGTTGGAGGCTCTGCGAACGGAAACGCCGGATGTCATCATCTCCGACCTGCACATGCCTGTCATGGATGGCCGAATGTTTTGCAAGCGTGTGCGTGCCGAATCCGAACTGGCCGTGATTCCATTCGTCATCCTTTCGGCTTACATCGAATCCGACGGCTCAAACAATTTATCCGACACGCCCGCCGATTACTGCTTCAGCAAACAGAGTTCGTTTGCTTCGCTGCTGCCTCAATTGGAAAACCTGATCGCCAGAACGCAGAAATAAATACGTTCGCCCACGAAGCCACACGAAGAAGCACGAAGAAAGACAGAAGAAAGACAGAAGAAAGAAAATAGACAGGATTTACAAGATTGAACAGGGTCGTCCTCAATTCGGCTCAATCAATTTTGCTCGGATTCTTCATCCCGTTGAATCCTGTAAATCCTGTCTGAAAAATTTCCTCTCTTCGTCTTTTCTTCGCGTGACTTCGTGGAAGAATCACTCCTACTTTCGCAGCCCGGCCACGTAATCCGAATGCTGAGCCACATTTTTGCAAGCCGCATCCGTCGGAACCTTCCCTGTCAACAAAGCAACTGTCACACAAGCTGAAGCCGGAGCCAGTGTCGAACTGGCGGAGTTCGTTTCGTGGTAATGATTCGGAACGCCGTTTTGTTTGCAGGGATCAACCGATTTGTTGATCTGCATCTTTTTCAAATCAACAGGTTCTTTTCGCCAATCGTATTTGGGCACGATGTAACCGTACTCATCTGGGCATAACCCGAACATAAACCGATACTTCGACGTCATTGCGTCGCGGATTGACGGCTCGCTGGGAGCGCCGGTGTCAGCCGCCGGACAATCGGAGCGTTTGTATTTGGCGACGCCGTAAAAAACTTCGGGGAACAGTTCGCCCGGCGTGGTCACCACCTGAGCGTCACCCACCGTCAAAGCGTAAATCCAGGTTTTGAACTGCGGCTGTGAACCGTCCGCCGGAACCGGAATCGTATCGAACACTCCCAGCCTGGCCAGAAACAGATAACCATCATTATCCATCGGCCCTTTCAGGTCGGCTTTTTTCATTTCCAGTTTGGTGGACTTGCTCCATTCGCCGCGTTCCAGAGCTTCAATTGCCGCTTTGCCGACATCACGACCAATGGCTTCGGTTCGCTCAAAGGTGAAAACGGGACGGTTGCTGTTTTCTTTGAGCGGATAATCTTTGCCGTCGAATCGTATGCGGTCGTGGTTCTTGTTGTTGGTGTCGCCGATGATTTCCGCCGCTCCGATGGCTCCGTTGATGAAAACCGCCGTGCCGCCATATTTCTTTTCAACCGTTTCACGAATCGCGTGCGGAAAATCCGAAGTCAAGACTGTGTTCTTGTCTTCCATTGATTCCGGGTGAGTGTTCCAGTTGACCAGCGTCGCGATGGTCTTGCTGTCCTTTGAGCCGACGAACTGCATGACTCGCAACTCTTCATCAAAGAACTTCGGAGGGCGTCCGCCGGTTCTGGTTTGCAAACCGGCCAGAGAAGGCGATTTCGCCGAATCAGTCTGGCCGAGTTTGACCTTTGCCGGTTGCAATTTTGCGGCGGCCATCGTGATGCTTTTGGCTACCTGACGATCAACGAAACGCAGATACTTCGGATACTTGCCGTCTTTCATCGCACCGTCGCCCCAAGGGCCGATGGTGTCCGGCCCTTCGTGGCTGTGAGTGCTGGCCAGCAGAATTTCCTGAACTCCGAGTTTCGGATCAAGCTGTTTTTGAATCTGGCTGACTCCGTAATACTTGCCGTCGGAGTAATAGCCGATGAAGTCAACCGAAACGATGGCGATGCGCGTCGAACCGTAATCCAGCACAATCGTCCGCGCCCACAGGTCGTCGTGTTTGCCGGTTGCCAGCCGTTTGTCTCCAAACCCGGCCAGATAAATTCCGTCGTATTTGTTTTTGGAACTGGCGTCCAGTTCCGTGTTGCCCGGATCGTCTTCCCACGGTTCGCCGCCATCCCAGGTTCCGTTGCCGTTTTGATCGGTGAACTTTTCGCCCCAGATTCCGGTCGAAGTTACGCCGCCATCCCAATCAGGATTCTGGCCAAAAGGAGTCACAGCGACTGCGGCTGTGCCGACTTTCAACTCAGTTTTTGCAGCAGTCAGCGCACCCAATTCAAACGGCAACCTGGTTGAAACTCCTGCTAATCCGACTGCAAGTAAAACTGCCGCCACCGAGATAAACATTTTCATCTGCGACTCTCCTGAAAAGTTGATTTGATTGAAAAACGATTCGACGTGAAGCCAGCGGATTTTCAAGCTCGGATCGGGATTCGTCAACGCCGGATACTTTTCGCTAAACGATCGGCATTCGTTGTTCGACAAACTTCAGGCGGAATTTAACCGTCTTCTTAGCATTGGCCAGAGTTCGTTTTTGGGAACGGCGGATTTCAAAACTGAACACACCCGGTTCGCGCCGATTCTGCTTACCTAAGCCACTGCAACACTTGCAAGCCTCGGACAGTGAAAAACTCTGGCACGAGGCTTGGTGAAGAAGTTTGGAAGTATCGTAATTGCTTAATTCGTTCTTCGTCGCACAGCGGCGAAGATGCTAAGAAAACCCACTGAGGAGATTATGCAAATACTGTGGCAAGACCTTCGATATGCGTTGAGGATGTTGCGTGGAAAGCCTGGGTTTACTTTGGCGGCTGTGGTGTCGCTGGCTTTGGGCATAGGCGCTTCGACAGCCATCTTCAGCATTGTGGATGGCGTTTTGTTGCGCCCTCTGCCTTACCCGGAACCGGGGCGGCTGGTTCGATTGCGCGAAGTGAACGAGCGCGGCGTGATGATTCAGGTGGCCGAACCTAACTATCTGGATATGCGCGCAAGAAATCGTTCGCTGGAATTCATCGCGCAATACGCGGGCGGGCAGGTTGTCGTGAGCGGCGGCAACGAAGCCGCGCGAGCTTATGCTTACTGGGTGTCGGGCGATTTTTTCAAAGCGATGGGTGTGCAGCCTTTTGCCGGTCGTAGCTTTCTGCCCGAAGAATCCAAGCAAGGCGGCAACAATGCGGTTGCGGTTGTCAGTTACGCTTTCTGGCAGCAACGGATGGGAGGGCGCTCGGATTTTTCGGGCACGAAGCTGAATGTTGACGGCCCGGCTTTCACCGTTGTTGGGGTCATGCCTCCTGGATTCAGTTACCCTCCAAACGCGGAAATCTGGGTTCCGCGCGAAGTGGAACCTCCGCAAGTTTCGCGCACTGCTCACAACTGGTCGGTGATTGGGCGATTGCGTTCGGATGTGAGTTTCGATCAAGCACGTTCTGACATCAGCGGAATCGGCAAACAATTGCGGCAGGAGCTTGGCAAAGAAACTGACGCGGTTGATATGGCCATGGTTCCGCTGAAAGATTTTATGACCGACAACGTCCGCACGGGGTTGTTGCTGATTTTGGCCGCAGTGGGGTTGTTGCTGGTCGTAGCCTGCGCCAACGTGGCGAACCTCTTGCTGACTTCGGCAACGATGCGAGCTTCGGAATTCGCCGTGCGCGCGGCTTTGGGAGCTTCGCGTTGGAGAATGGCTCGCCAGTTCATCACTGAAAATCTGCTGCTGACCACGACGGCGGGAGTTCTGGGCATTCTGATTTCGTTTTGGGGAGTTGACCTGTTGCTCAGTTTGAACTCAGGCAATCTGCCGCGCGAATCCGAAATTGCAGTCAACTTTCGCGCTCTGTTGTTCACGCTCGGCCTTTCGACATTGATCGCCGTTGTCCTGGGTTTGCTGCCCGCGATGCGCTTTTCCGGCGCGGATTTGCATACAAGTTTGAAAGAAGGCGGGCGCGGCCAAATGGCTGCTTCAACCGGCGGACGTTTGCGCTCCGGGCTGGTTGTGGCGCAAGTCGCGTTGACCTTGATGCTGCTGGTTTGCGCCGGTTTGTTGAGTCGCAGCTTTTTGAAGTTGATGCAGGTTGATCCGGGCTTCAGGCTGGAAAGCGCAGTGGCAATGACCATGTCGCAGGCAACGACTTTGGATAAACAGCAGGAAGCTCAGTTACAGCAGTTTCACGAGCAATTGCTGGAACGGTTGCAAGCCATTCCCGGCGTGAAATCAGTGGGGGCGATCAATGCTTTGCCTCTGACCGACTCAGGGGCCAACGGCAGATTTCAGTTGGACGGCAATCCCGCCACGCTTGGCGACGCGGATTACAGATTGGCCAGCGGAGGTTATTTTGCCGCGATGGGCATTCCGTTGTTGCGCGGTCGCACGTTCGATGCGCACGACAGCGGCAGCGCGCCGGATGCGGAGGTCATCAGCCGGTCGTTGGCCAACAAATACTGGCCGAATGAAGACCCAATCGGGCGCACCATTCAATTCGGCAATATGGACGGCGACAAAGACTTGCTGCATATCGTGGGCATCGTCGGTGACGT
>JAGNMH010000554.1 GCA_017991275.1 Acidobacteriota bacterium | reverse complement strand
TGACCAGAACCTGAGTGCCAGAAAGATTGGTCGGCAATGGCAGATTCCCAGCCGCAGCCGTTGCCGAAGTTAATGATTGCCCCTGAGCCGCAAAAATCGTTGCGACGGAGTTCGACGCAACCGGCGAATTGAACGATGCAGAATTGACCAGATTCAACAAACTGCCTCCGCCTGTGCATAGGTCACAGGGTTTGGTGTGTGGTGGATTACTGGTTGTCACAACCTGACAGGTCGCACCTGATTTCATGACCTGTTTGATTGTGTAAGTCGCCCCGAAGCTGCAGCCGACAGGTTCTGAAAAAGAAATGGCGCTGCCGGGCGTTTCACCGACTTTGGTTCCCCCGCGATAAATTTCGTAACGGTCAATCAACGAGATCGGGTCGCGGTTCAGCCAGCGTAAGTTGATGTTTGAACACGACGACGGATAACCCTGAAACAACGGCGGAGTGCAGGTGGATTGCGCGGCCACAGGTTCAAGAAATGAATTTGACTGAACAGGAAACAGGAACAGCAGAAACACAAACGACACTGGAAAAGACAGGATTGCCTTTGTTTTGGACATACTTCCTCCGTGCCGCCACGGCTGAAAACGATTGCGGGCACTTACATCGGGCACACTTCAGCCTTCACCGCCGGGCAGCGAAAATAAACTAGAAACCTGGATTGACAAGAAAGGGCGAAAGAACAAGTAGGATGCTGGAAGGGGAAGTTGGTCGGGGCTGGAGTTTCGTGGGCAAGTGAAAACTCCCGGTGAGTCTGCAATGAACAGCCCGCGCAGTTTAATGTTCCGGCGCGGTTGATTCAATTGGAAAAGATTACACGGTTAGCCGACGCGGATAATCGGCCAATTAGTGCAAATGGCATTTTTTACATGCCGATGCTAGCCTTCGTGCTCGCTGACAGAACACTGCAAAATGCTTTCAAACCATGATGAATTATTCAATCGTAGTCCCTTTCCACAACGAAGAAGAAAATCTGCCGGAGCTTTATCGTCGCCTGACGCTGGTGATGGAAAAGCTTGATGATGAATACGAATTGGTTTTCGTTGATGACGGCAGCGCCGACAGCACCCAGCAAATTTTGCGAGACATTTGCCGGCTTGATCCGCGAGTCGTTGGCATTCGTTTGCGACGAAACTTTGGGCAAACTCCGGCGCTGGTTGCCGGATTTGATCAAGCGGTTGGCGAAGTTGTCATCGCCATGGATGGCGATCTGCAGCATCAACCCGAAGATATTCCGCATTTCGTTGAAAAGCTGGCCGAAGGTTTCGACATTGTCAGCGGTTGGCGGCAAAACCGGCAGGATGGGTTCTTGCGGACTTTTCCTTCGCGCATAGCTAACAAGATGATGGCCAAAGCTTCTGGAGTGGAGATTCATGATTTCGGCACAACCTTCAAAGCTTACCGCCGCGAAGTTCTTGAGCGCATTCCGATTTACGGCCAGATGCACCGTTTCATTCCGGCAATGGCCAGCATCGAAGGCGCGGTGATCGCCGAAGTCCCAATCGAAGACAAGCCGCGAGTTTCAGGAAAATCGCATTACGGCATCTCGCGGACTTTTCGTGTGATGTTCGACATTCTGACAATTCGCTTCATCGTTCGTTACCTGTCGCGTCCGTTGCATTTTTTCGGCAGCATAGGAGCGGTCATGATCGCCATGTCGAGCGTGTTGGCTGGGTGGTTGCTGTTCAAAAAACTTTTCTGGCGCGAAGCCATCTTCATCGAAAACGGCCCGATGCTGATTTTCGCGGCGGTGACTTTTCTTGGTGGATTGCAGTTTCTTGGGTTTGGTTTGCTGGGCGATTTGCTGGCTCGGCTGTACTACGCTCCCCAGCGACGGGACATTTACAACGTGGCACGAGTTTATCGTAGCCAGTTGCCTGCTAATTTCGATCAAGAGCCGCGCTGATCTTTGATGTCAATTTTTCAATTCGACCAGCCGCCAGCTTTTGGCGCCTGGCAAAAAGAACATTGCGGTTGTTGTTGGCAACTTCTTCAGATGGCTTTTACTTTTCTCGACGCCAAGCACGTAAAAAACATTGTCGAGCGCATCGCCTGATGTGCCTGTGTCGGTCAGCACGGCGACGCTCAACACGCCCTGCGTTGGCCAACCGGTTCGTGGGTCGAAGATGTGCGAATAGCGTTTGCCGCCCAGATCGAAAAACTTTTCATAGCTGCCTGAAACCGAAAGCGCGCGGTCTTTCAGTCGGACGGTCATCGCGGTTTTCTGTGAACTAACCGGGTCGCGTAGTTTCACTTCCCAGCCGTCTTCGCCCGGCGGAGCGCCCAAGCCATAAATCGTGCTGCCACAGGCGCTGACCAAAGCGCGAGTGATTCCGTCCCGCTTCAAAACCTCGACGGCTTTATCCACGGCGTATCCTTTGGCGATTCCGCCAAGATCGAGTTCGACGCCATCGCGAGCAAAACGAATTGTCCGTTCCTGATTGTCGAGAATCACATTTTGCCAGCCGACTTTGCCGCGAGCTTCGGCCAGTTCTGCGGCTTTTGGCATTCGGCCTTCGCCGCGAAAAAAGCCCCAGGTTTTCAGCAGCGGCCCGACAGTAATATCAAAAGCTCCATTCGATTCGCGGCTGTAACGCAAACATTCGGCGATGAAATCGAACAGCTCCGGCTCGACTTTTACGGTTTCGGTGGCGGCTTGGCGATTGATTTTGGAAAGCGGGCTTTCCGGCTTGTAATGGCTCATCAATCGGTCAATGCGGTCAACTTCGTCAAAGGCAGAGGTGACGGCTTGGGTGAGTTTCGATTCGTCTTCGCCGTAAACGATTATCGAATACGCGCACGCCATCGAAATGCGGCTGTCTTCGTAACGGGTTTGTTGAGAGGAGGCCGAGGGTAAGAAGGCGAGTAGCAAAGAGAGAGTAGAGAAGAGAAAACCAGTTCCACCGCAGAGACGCAGAGTTCGCAAAGGCAGCGCAGAGGTAAAAGAAAAACTCTGTTTCGCTTCAACTCTTTTCTCTGCGAAACCTCTGCGTCTCTCTGCGCCTCTGCGGTGAAGAAAAAAGCGCTGAGCTAACTTCACACTCTTCATAATCGCTCCAACTTCATTGCCACGTTTCGTTGATTGCGCGATGATGCGCGCGCTGTTCGGCATTTGATTTCAATCCAATTTCAAACTCAAGGAAGAAGCTATGAAAAGAATCTCTCTTTTGATCGCGCTGTTTGTGATTTGCGCTTTAACGACGATCAACGCCGACGAAGTGGGCGTTGCCATCAGCCATCAATCCAAAGCGGATTTCAAACTGACTGCTGATCCGAACTCGGCGGCTTGGAAAAAAGTCCCCGCCTTCATCATGGACAAAGGCCGTCGAGGCGAACTCGTCGCCAATCACAAAACTGAAATTCGTTCGCAATGGACGGCAAAAAATCTTTACCTGCTGTTCACCTGTCCTTACGAAGAACTAAGCCTGAAGCCGAATCCGACGACGACGGCGGAAACCGACAAGCTGTGGGAATGGGATGTGGCCGAAGTTTTCATCGGCACGGATTTTAACGACATCAAACATTACACGGAGTTTCAGGTGTCTCCGCAGGGCGAATGGGTTGATCTGGATATTGACCGCAAACCGAATCCGCCGAAACACGATGTCAGTTGGAATTCCGGTTATGAGGTCAAAGCGCGGATAGATAAAGCCAAAAAGATTTGGTATGGCGAGATGCGAATCCCTATGGACAAGATTGATAAACGCGCGGCGAAAGCCGGCAATGAAATGCGAATCAACTTTTATCGCATACAGGCTCCGAAACCGAACCGGGTGTTCGTCAACTGGCAACCAGTCAACAGCGACAATTACCACACGCCTGAAGCTTTTGGGCGATTGCGGCTGAGTGATAAGTAATACCAGGATTCATTTGCGAGATGGAATCGGTCGTGCGTAACGCAAACCGACCCTAACCAATACAGGCGAACCGGGTTTGACGGCGACACGGTAAATGGTTTGTGGGCCTGGGTCTTCCTGGGTCAGTTGCCGAGTTGCGCTGGCTCCGGCTTCTTTTTCGGCTTTTGTCCAGGCTTTGCCGACGCCGTCTGCCATTTCAAATTTTTCGACGCGAGCGCCCCAGGTCTGTTCCCAGTTGGCGACTTGTTCGGCGGTCAGCACAGCAGGTTTTTCGCCAATGGTGATTCCTTCCAGAGGTTGCTTAGTGACGATGACGGTCAGGCTTTCGCTTCGCACATCGGCTCGTCGAGGTTTCATGGTGAAAAAATTTGGGCGGTCATCCTGCCCCGGCAATTCGACTATGTACCCTGCCGCAACATGATTGTCTCCACCGCGAGTGCGCGCGGTCGGAAAGATCAATTCCGGCTGACCAAACGAACCGTCGGCATATTGTTCACGATCAACGATGTACAAATACCCGTCTTGTGGCGCTTCAAAACTCAGGCGTATGCGGTCGTTCTGGCGCATAGGCGTGTCGGCGGAAATGCGTTCCGGCGTCCATTCCACAGCGTCATCGCCTTGCTGGACGATCATTCGCACCGAATCGTTGGACTTCGCCGGGCGCAACC
>JAGNMH010000553.1 GCA_017991275.1 Acidobacteriota bacterium | reverse complement strand
GCGATGCCGAAATTTGCCGAAGGCTGGCAACTGGGCAAACCCGATCTGGTCGTCAAAATGAGTGAGGCTTTCACTGTTCCCGCCGATGGCCCGGACATTTACCACAATTTCGCTTTGCCGCTGAATCTGACCGAAGACAAATGGGTTCGCGCGATTGAATTTCGTCCAGGCGCTCGCACAGTGGTTCATCACAGTCTGTTTTTCAGCGACGCGACAGGCGAAGCCCGGAGGTTGGATGAGGCTGATCCGCAACCGGGGTTTGCCGGAGGCATGGCTTTTACCGGCCAACGCTTCGCCGCGCGATTCGGTTTGGGCGGAGGCAAGGATTCAAATCCGGTGGCGGCGGCGCGCGCTGGCGGCAGCCTTGGCGGTTGGGCGGTCGGCGCTCAGTCACAGGAAATGCCTGCTGGACTGGCGTACTTTTTGCCAAAAGGTTCTGATCTGGTTCTGTCGTCTCACTTCCATCCATCGGGCAAAATCGAAAAAGAAATTTCAACCGTAGGCATTTATTTCTCCGACAAACCACCGACCAAAATTTTTACTGGCGTTCAGTTGCCCCCATTGTTCGGAGTTTTTGAAGGTTTGGACATTCCAGCCGGAGCAAAGGAATACACGATTGAAGATTCGTTCGTGTTGCCGGTTGATGTGAAGGCTTATGGCACAGGCGCGCATGCTCATTACCTGGCCAAGCAGATGCACTTGATGGCTACGCTGCCGAACGGGGAGAAGAAAAAGCTGCTCTGGATCAACGATTGGGATTTTGCCTGGCAAGGCCAGTATCAATTCAAGGAAGCTGTTTCATTGCCGAAAGGAACTCGGTTGGATGTCAGAATCACTTACGACAACACGGCTGAAAATCCTCACAACCCAAGCTCGCCGCCCAAGCGGGTCAAATGGGGCGAAGGTTCTTTCGACGAAATGGGCAGCATGAGTTTGATGGTTGTCGCCGCGAACGAAGGCGAATTGCCTGTGCTGCAAAACTCGATTCGGGATTACGTCCGCAATGCTTTCACCAAACGTCGAGCCGCTGTTAATCGCTGAAGAGAAGACGATGAAAAAGAATCGAATCCATTTTGCTTTTGTCGCCGCCACGCTGATTGCGTTGTCGGCGATTTTTACAGGCAGTGAAGTTGACTCCGTCGCTGACAATCGCCCTTACTATCTGTTCACTTCGTTTCGCGGCAACGGCGAAGATGGTTTGCATCTGGCCATAAGTCGCGATGGTTTGCAGTGGACGGCGCTGAATCAGGATCGGTCGTTTCTGAAGCCGGAGCTTGGCAGCAATGAAAAACTGATGCGCGATCCGTGCATTGTTGCAGGTAAAGACGGAACCTTTCACATGGTTTGGACAACTGGCTGGCGCGAACAGAGCATAGGTTATTCAAGCTCAAAGGATTTGATTCACTGGACTGAGCAACAAGCAATTCCGGTGATGGCGCACGAAGCGACGGCCAGGAATTCGTGGGCGCCCGAACTCTTTTTCGACGAAGCGAAAAAACAATGGCTGATCTTTTGGGCAACGACCATTCCAGGCAAGTTTCCAGAAACCGAAGCGACTGGCAACAACGGTTTGAACCATCGGATTTACTTTGTGACGACCACGGATTTCAAAACCTTCAGCCCGACGAAGCTTTTTTACGATCCGGGTTTTAACGTGATTGATTCGACGATCTTCAAACAAGGCGGCAAGTTCGTCATGGTTTTGAAAGACGAACGGCAAAACCCTGTGAAGAAAAATCTGCGGCTAGCTTTTGCCGACAAAGCTGAAGGGCCATATAGCCAGGCGGCTGAACCGTTCACACGGGATTGGGTCGAAGGGCCTACGGCATTGAAAGTCGGCAACGAATGGATCGTTTACTTCGATCAATACCGCGATCACCGTTATGGCGCTATGAAGTCTTCGGACTTAAAGAAGTGGGAAGACATTTCCGGCAAGTTGTCGTTTCCCAGGGATTTCCGTCACGGCACGGCTTTGAAAATCAGCAAGGTTGTGGCCGAAAAACTGATCAAGTTCGGAACAGAAACCGGGCGCTGATGCGTGGATTTTGTAGTTGGAAAAACAAATGGCTGAGTCTCAAGTTGAAGACTCAGCCATTTGTTTTTAGCGCATTTGCAGTGTCGAACTACTCTTCCTTAACCACAACGAAACTGGAGCCTTGAGAAGTCAGTACGCTAAGCAGGACGCTTTTCTTGTTGCCCAGCTTTTGCAGTGCTGAGTTGAAATCGTTGACATTGCCGATTGGCTGGCGAGCGATTTCTTCGATCACCATACCGCGTCCCAAACCTGCGACTGCGGCATTGCTATTCGGGTCAACACTGGTGATGACGACACCTTTGGCGCTGGCGGCAAGTCTGTAGCGCTGGGTCAGTTCGGGCGTGATGTTTTCAACACGAATCCCGGACAGAACCCCACCGGCTTCGCTGCCCTGATTGCCTCCGGATTCTTCTGGCTTGCCAGCTTTAGCCAAAAGATCGTTTTCAATCAGTTTGGCTGTCAACTCGCGCTCGCTGCCATCGCGCCAGACTTTGAATTTGACCGACGTGCCGGGCGCAGTTTGTGAAGTTAGTGTGCGAAGCTGGTCGCTGTCTTCTATACGCTGACCCTGAAACTCCGTGATGACATCGCCGCGTTTGACTCCGGCTTGAGCGGCTGGAGAGTCGGGGGAGACGTTTTGGACGAAAGCGCCTTTGGTGCTTTTGTAACCAAACGCTTCGGCCAGTTCCGGTCTGACAGGACTGATGCTTACTCCCAACAACCCACGACTGACTTTGCCGTTACGCAGTAATTGATCCATTACGTTGCGCGCCATTTTAGTTGGGATGGCGAATCCAATCCCTATACTGCCGCCAGTTTGCGACAAAATTTGGGAAGGGATACCTATCAACTCGCCTCGCAAATTAACCAACGCTCCGCCTGAATTGCCGCGATTGATGGAGGCATCGGTTTGCAGAAAGTCTTCAAAGGTGTTGTTGCCACCTCCTGGGGAACGGCGGCCTTTGGCGCTAATGATTCCCATGGTCACGGTTTGGCCGATGTCCAAAGGATTGCCAACAGCCAGAACAATGTCGCCGACTTCGACTTTGTCGGAATCGCCAAAAGGAATGCTTGGCAAATCTGTCGAGTCAACTTTGATAACCGCAATGTCGCTTGGCGCGTCTGTGCCGACGACGGTCGCCTTGAAGGTGCGCTTGTCGGCAAGCTCGACTTCGACTTTGTCAGCGCCTTCAACGACGTGGTTATTGGTAATGATGTAACCGTCAGTGCTGACAATTACGCCAGAACCTGTTCCAACGCGCTGCAATGGGCTGCGTCCCTGAGATGGGGGTTGTTGCTGTTGACCGCGAGGAATAATGCGCCGCCGTGGGGTGCCTTCATCATCTTGTTGGTCCGGGTTACCGAACAGTTCTCCAAACGGATCGAAAGAGAAAGGCAATTGTTGTTGTTTGCGGCTGCTGACGTTGATGACGACGACGGCGGGTGTGACGGCTTTGGCAATGGAAGAAAAGCCGCCATTTAGCGTTATTTGCTGATTGACCTGTGAATCAGACGAAACATAGATCGGTACTTTGTTGGCTCCGCCATTTTTGAACCAGCCGCGAGATGTTGCGGCTGAGCCAAAAACCGCGCCGATCAACAGGACTCCGGCTGCAATAAGACTCATCAGAGTCCAGTTGATGCGATGGTGACGATTGACATTTATGATCTGATCAAATCCTGTTTGCATACTACTCACTCCCTTTTGCAACTTCTCTGTGGTTTAACTTGTAAGTTTTAGAAAAGGCAGATCGCCAAATGGCAAGCGCCGGTTAAAAACTTACGTTTTTGCGAACGGTAGACATCTTAGCAATCGCCATTTTCCATTTCAAGAAACCGTTTATGGCAAAGAAAATTTGTGCTGACAATAATCACCACTTCATGTTTGTGTGAATAACTGATGAAGAACGATAAACGCTAATGACGCGCCAAATTACCGCTTGACGGAGTTTGGGTCGTTGGCTAAGATGCGTTGCGGATTCGGTGAAACGAATCAATTCAACGGCAACACCTGATCCTCCTCACTGGTGCTGATTTCAGTTGCTTCTAAAATTGCCGTGCCTCACAAATCTTAATGATCCTGGGTTCGATCTAAGACCTGATAGAAAATAAAGCTGGTGCCCCAAATAAGTAATTAGGTATGTAAACGACTGCAACCCTTGATTGAGAGTGAAAGAGAATGATTGAGGAAAAAAGAGCTAACGATGATTTTGTCGAATACCATTTATCATTTATACGTGCCCGCCAATCCATCTCACACACTCGATTCGTATTTAGCTTCGTAAGCTGGCAGTAAACTGAGGAGAGCAATAGACAGTAAAATGTAACTCTCCCTCTGATTCTGTGCATTTCAAATTACTCCCGTGGGTGTGGTGCTCCAACACATTAAATCAGGTGCTCCTATAATTTATTATTATTGGCAGTCGCTCCGTACTTGCTTTCATGAAACCATGACTGAATCTATGTCGGAGTGTAGGCTGTAGCAAATCAGATTGCGATTTGC
>JAGNMH010000552.1 GCA_017991275.1 Acidobacteriota bacterium | reverse complement strand
ACCCACCCCGGCGCGACCTACGATTTCCAGGTTTGTGGCGGCGGCCAACAGTTCGCGTGTGACTTGCGTCTGGTTGCGAACAATCAAACCGCGAAAATCGCCAATCATTGCCTTCAGCTTTTCAGGTTCTTTCCACAGCTCCGGTTCAAAGACTGCGTCGCAGCTTTGCCGCAACCTGTCCATTTCTTCGCCGACAATGTTTTCAGTAATTAAAATATCAGCCATCACAATTTACCAACTACGTTCAACTTTGCTACTACGTTTACTTGGCCTTTGTTCCACCCGACAGAATCTTTTCGCGCCCGGTCAGATACAACAGCACGATCAGCACAACGAACGGCACCAGCGAAAGCAGATTGGCATTTGCTCCGCTGAAAAACGGATTACTGGTATTTGCCCAGCGCTCAATTTTGACGTTGGTGTCGGTCAGAACTCCGGCCAGGAAAGCGATGATGATTCCGGCGATGGCTCCACCGGCGATGTATCCCGAAGCCATCAACACACCAGGGCTTTTGTCGGTTTCGGCGACAAATTGTTCTTCGCTCAAATTGCGAGCGGAGTGCTTTTTCCTCAGCCAAACATCAACCAACCAACGAATCAAACCTCCGATGAAGATCGGCGACGAAGTGGAAAGCGGCAGGTAAACTCCGACGGCAAAAGCCAGCGAAGGAACCGCGGAACATTCCAACATGACCGTAATCATCGCGCCCAGCAGCACCAGCGCCCACGGCAGTTTGTGGTTCAAGATGCCTTTGATGATGTAAGACACCAACACGGCTTTGGGAGCGTCGAACTTCGGCACTGACGATCCGTCCGGGCGTTCCTTGTAAGCGCCGTTGATGCCAGGGTCAACCAGGTAAACCGGAATGCCTTGATCGTTGACCAGATACTTTTTCGTGTCGCCGTTTTCGTCGGTGTGATGCCAGACCAGATAAGAGTTGGCGTCTTCGCGCGCCTGTGGCCCTTTCAGCGATTCGCGGTCATGCAGAGTTGGCAAAGTTGCGGCGTCTGCTTGCAGCACAACCGCCGCCGGTTGCGGCTTTACATAAACCGTGCCGGTGTCGTTCAGCCTAAGCAAAATTGGCCCCAACACAATAGCCGATGCCAGTGAGCCAAACAGAATCGCCAACTGTTGATACTTCGGCGTAGCTCCAATCAGAAAGCCTGTCTTCAAATCCTGAGAAGTCGTTCCGCCGTTTGAAGCCGCGATGCAGACGATGGCTCCGACAGAAAGCGCCGTCACGTAATAAGCCGGTGAAGTCCAACCCACGACCAGAAAAATCAAACAAGTCAGCAACAAAGTCGCATAAGTCATCCCGGAAATCGGATTCGACGAGGAGCCAACTTCGCCCGTCAACCGCGAAGAAACCGTGACAAACAAAAAGCCGAAAAGGACGATCAGCAACGCGCCCAGAAAATTCATGTGCAGGCTGCGGAAAGCCATAATTAAAATCATCAGTCCAACAATGCCTGCGATGACCCATTTGATCGGCACGTCTTGCTCAGTGCGCGGCAGATTGGTTTCAGTACCGGACTGAGAACTGCGCAGGTCGCGCAAACTGCTTTTGATGCTTCCCAAAATCACCGGCATCGAACGTATGACGCTAATGATGCCAGCCGCCGCAACCGAACCTGCTCCAATGTAAAGCACGTAAGCGCTGCGAACTTCATCCGGCGACATGTCGCTTATTAACGTAGTAGCCGGAGCCAGCGGAGTTTGAAGCGCATCGCCAAAAAATTTGATGGCCGGAATTAAAACCAGGTACGCCAGCACGCCTCCGCCTACCATCAATCCTCCGATATAAGGCCCTATGATGTAACCGACGCCAAGCAGTTCCGGCGAAATTTCAGCAGACAGCGAACCTCCTTTGAATGGCGCGCCGAAGATGCGTTCTGGAACTTCTTTCCACATTTTGAAGGCAGACATGAGCGATTTGTACGCCAGCCCGATTCCAAAACCCGTGAAGATGGTTTTGGCTCCAATCTTGGTTTCGCTGACTTCGGCTGTGCCTGCTGCTTCGGCTTCGCGCAATGATTCTTCATCGGCTCCGGCTTTCAGAACTTCTGCGCAAGCCGTGCCTTCGGGATATTTCAGAACTCCGTGTTGTTGAACGATCAAGGCTCGGCGCAGAGGAATCATCATCAGAATCCCCAACAATCCGCCAAGAGTTCCAACCAACATGACGTTCAGAATTTCCAGATTGAAGCCCAGAATCATGATTGCTGGCATCGTTGCTCCGAAACCGAAGGCAATGGATTCGCCAGCCGATCCAGCGGTTTGGACTATGTTGTTTTCCAGAATCGTCGCGTTGCGCAGGCCGATCTTGGACAGCAACCGAAAGATCGTAATTGAAATGACGGCAACAGGAATCGAGGCGCTGACCGTCAATCCGGTTTTCAGCACCAGATAAAGCGATGAAGCCCCGAAAACGATTCCCAGCAGAGTGCCCAAAATCAGCGGCAGCACAGTTAGCTCTCGGAGTTTTGTATTGTCAGCAATGAAGGGGCGAAAAATAGCGGAAGAACGATCAGCAGCCATGCATGGTTTCCTTTGTTAAGGTTCAGGGTTCACGCTTAGCGTGTCTATTTTCGTGCCGACACGCTAAAGCGTGAACTCTGAACATTATTTGCTTTAGAGCATTTTCCCGAGAGCTTCGATAACGGAATAACCCATCAGCCAGATAATGACGATTGAAGCGATCCACAGTCCGGCGGTTTGCCAGGCAGGTGAGATGATCTGTTTCGGCAATCGGCGATAACGCAGGTAAAGTGCTCCGATGGCGATAACCGGCAACATCATCGCCTGAGAAATTCCGCCGATCCTAACCATCTGAACAGGGTCTTTGAAGCTGAAAACCAGGACGATTGGGACAACGCTCAACGCCAGCAAAAAGCCCTTACGGTAACGAACGCGAGCTTCACCGTCGTCTGCCTTGAAAAATCCCATCAGCCGCGCAACGTCGGCAAAAATGCGAGTGTTTGCCGCCAACGAAGCGAAAATCGTCCCGTAAAGAGTGACGATGGCTCCGGCATAGAAAATCCATTTCGACCATCCGCCCAATGTTTGGGTGTAAATGTTCGAAAGCGTCGAAATCATATCTGCGTCTTTCGGAACCAACCCCATTCCGTGCAATACGCCTGCTCCAAGCAAGTAAAACGCAATTGTGGCGACTGTGTAAATCACCATCGAACTGACGATGTCCAGATGCATAACGCGGATCCAACCGCGCGCGCGCGCGTTCCATTCAGGTGTGTCTTCGCGTTTGCCGGTAAATCGAGCGTAACCTTTTTCAACGCACCAGTATGGATACATAAACAATTCACTGGCTCCGACGCCTGTGATGCCGAAGACGGCAACGGCATCGGCGAACCCCGCACCTGGCAATTTGAAACTGAAACCGCCCTTGAACTCACTCCACGAAAAATACTGCGGCATGCGAATCAGCAACAGCGCCGCCATCAAAGTCAGCATGGTGAACAAACCGACTTTGACCATCGCTATGCCTTCGATGCGGTCGTAACCTCCGCCTAACAACAGCGCCAGCGTAATAACCAGAAAGATCAAAACCCAGATTTTGACGGCAATGCCGGTCAGCAAAAACATTACCTGCGAAACTCCGGCAAACATTGCGCCTACCTGAAACATGGTCATCAACGTCATGACAATCCACATCCAGACAATCCAGTTCACCTTGAGGCGTGGGCCGGGGACGTGGTTGAAACTCTCAAGCCCGGTTTCGCCCGTGGCAATGATGTATCGCCCCATTTCGGCTTGAACAGCGGGTTTGATAAAGCAGCTTAAAAGAATGATCCAAAGAGCGGCGTAACCGACTTTGGCTCCAAGCGTGGTGGTTGCAATCAGTTCGCCTGAGCCGACGATTGATGCCGCCAGAATTATTCCGGGGCCGATGCGCTTGAATGATTCCAGCAGAGTTGATGGTGGTTCGGCTACGTCTTCGGGACGAAGTTGATATGGATCGTTGTTGTTTGTCATTGGGTTTTGTTGGCGGAAAACATTCCTCCAGCGAAGTCACACGAAGAGTCACGAAGGGAAAACAGAATCCTTTAGACAGGATTTACAGGATTCGACAGGATGAAGATGATAATTGATCGAACCGAAACCAATCCTGTTCAATCTTGTAAATCCTGTCTACTTCATCTTCTTTTCTTCGTGTTTCCTTCGTGTGGCTTCGTGGGGAAAAACTTTTTGTTGGTTGTTAGATTCGGATGAACAGTTTTTTCTTGTACATCCAGTAAAGCATCAGCCAGAAAACGATGATTGCCGCCCAGCCGCTTAACAGCCAGGAATAACCTTCACCGAATACGTTGAACACGTTCTGGCCAAAATGAATGCGAAACGAAGCGAGAATAAATTTTTCGATCAGATGCGACAGCACATAAATCGCAATCGAGTTCATGCCAATTACGGCCAGAGGAAACGACCAGCGTTTGTAACCGCGCACGTCTACCAAGCCATAAAACCCCGCCAGCAGCAGAAAGCACCAGCCGCCACTGAAAATCGTCCAGCTTGGAGTCCAGATT
>JAGNMH010000551.1 GCA_017991275.1 Acidobacteriota bacterium | reverse complement strand
GGCTGAGTTGCCTTTTGACGGAAGCGTCCAGCCGGTCAAACACTTCAAAGGCTGGACCAGCGCCGGTCTGGATTTGCTGAAGAAATTCGTGGCCACGGGCCTGAAGACTTACGACACGGCTCGCAACCAGCCGCACTTGCCCGGAACCAGTTCGATGTCGGCTTACCTGCATTTCGGCCACATCGGCCCGTTGACCATCGCCCTGGCTGTGCGCGAAGCCGATGCTCCGCAAGTCGCAAAAGACGCTTACCTGGAAGAACTGATTGTCCGCCGCGAAGTGGCAATCAACTACGTCGCTCGCAATCCAAATTACGACAATCTGGCTGGCTGTCACGGCTGGGCGCTGAAAACCCTGGACGCCCACAGGCTTGATCCGCGCCCATATTTGTACTCCGAAGCTCAGTTTGAAAACGCCGAAACTCACGACGATCTGTGGAATGCCGCCCAGATGGAAATGGTCACGACCGGACGAATGCATGGTTACCTGAGAATGTATTGGGCCAAGAAGATTCTGGAATGGACGCCTTCGCCCGAAGAAGCTTTCGACGTTGCTGTGCGTTTGAACGACCGTTACGAATTGGATGGGCGCGATCCGAACGGTTACACGGGCGTCGCCTGGGCAATAGGCGGCAAGCATGATCGTCCGTGGGCGCCGCAGCGTCCAATTTTCGGAATGATTCGCTTTATGGCGCGCAGCGGTTGCGAGCGCAAGTTCGATGTCAAAGCCTACATTCGCCGAGTCGAAATGCTGGCCAAAGGAATCGAACAAAAGACTTTGTTTTGAACTTCTAAATCGGGGGCAAACGCTGGCTGTAAATTGTCGCGGCAAAGTAGAATGCCTGCCGCAAAGTTCTATCACTTCCAATTCCAACAGGAGATCACAAAATGCGACTGAAAACAGCGACGACTCTGTTGTCACTGCTTGCGCTGAGCGGGTTGTTCAGCGCCTGCGAACCCAAAACTACGGAACCGGCCAAAGCGCCCACAACTGAAATTGCGTCTAAAGGAGCGGAAGCAAAATTGAAAAAAGAAAGTTTCGGCAAGTTACCCGACGGCACTGAAGTTGATTCTTACACGCTGAGCAACAAGAACGGCGTCGAAGTCAAAATTACCAACTACGGCGCGACCGTCACTTCGATCAAGGCGCCGGATCGCAACGGCAAATTTGATGACGTGACGCTCGGTTACGACAACATCGCAGGTTACCTGGACAAGAACCCGCACCTGGGCGCTTTGGCTGGCCGTTATGCCAACCGCATTGCCAAAGGCGAATTCAAACTCGGCGGCAAGACTTACACACTGGCTAAAAACAACGGCCCAAATCATCTGCACGGCGGCCCAAAAGGTTTTTACCAACAATTGTGGAAAGCGACCGACGCCACAGGCAAAGATGGCGTTGCTGTCAAAATGACTTACCTGAGCAAAGACGGCGAAGAAGGTTATCCCGGCAACCTGGAAGCCACGGTGACTTACACGCTGACCGACCAGAACGAGTTGAAGATTGATTACATGGCGACCACCGACAAAGAAACCGTCGTCAACCTGACCAACCATTCGTACTTCAATCTGGCCGGAGCCGGCAGCGGCGATGTGCTCAACCATCAGTTGAAGATCAATTCCAAACAAACGACCGAAATTGATAAAACCCTGATTCCGACCGGCAAGATGTCTCCGGTTGCCGGCACGCCTTTCGACTTCGGCAAATTGACCGCCATCGGAGCGCACATCAACGACAAGAACGAACAGTTGGAAATCGGCCAGGGTTATGATCATAACTTCGTGCTGGACACGGGCGGCAACCTGACCGCTCAAGCCGTGGAAGTTTACGAACCGACCACTGGGCGCGTCATGGAAGTTTTCACCGATCAACCGGGCGTGCAGCTTTACACGGCCAATCACCTGGACGGCACGATCATTGGCAAAGGCGGCAAGACGTACAACAAACGCGGAGCCTTCTGCCTGGAAACTCAGCATTACCCGGATTCGCCGAACAAGCCGAACTTCCCGACCACGGTGCTGAAACCCGGCGATAAGTACCAGACAACGACGATCTATAAATTCTCGGCGCGATAACGTGGCACAGAGTTCACGCTTCAGCGTGTCTGCAAACTCCCTACACGCTGAAGCGTGAACTCTGAAACTTACATCAACTTGCATCAACCAAATCACGCGATTAAGATGCGCCTGCGTTTGGAGGCCGTCACCCTTTTGGCATCAAAGCTCCGGCGCAAAGTTCGTCACTTTCAATGGCAAATCGCATCAGAGTAGAAATCAAATCGCGCAACGAATTCTGGCGCAATGCGGTGATGGTCGAATGGGACTATCAATTCCCGCAGCGAAAACTGGAAGCCGAGACGCAAAACTTCTACCTGATTGAAGAAAACTGGCTGGAGGATTTACAGCGAGTCGCCGTTCAATGCTTTTCTGAGGCATTGTTGGCCCCGCGAAATCCCGGACGCCGCCAGTTGTTTCGCCGCTTGCTGGCGCGTGACGAATAAACCAGACACCAAACCATTTTCCGAGAGGGACAAACGCTTCTATGACAAAGAATCTGATCAAAATGACCATCGCCGTTGCCGCCGCAGCTTTCGTGCTCGGCTCTACGCTGACCACCAACGCTTACCCGCCGTTCCTGAAAAAAGCGGCCAAGTTCGGCGCTAAAGATTGCCTGTATTGCCATAAACAAGCCGAAGGCGGCGAAGGTTGGAACGATCGCGGCAACTGGCTGATAGCCGAAAAGGACAAGCGCAAAGCCGACGCCAT
This sequence comes from Acidobacteriota bacterium, assembly GCA_017991275.1. Lineage (GTDB taxonomy): Bacteria > Acidobacteriota > Blastocatellia > RBC074 > RBC074 > RBC074. Next base: position 1,780 of record JAGNMH010000551.1, on the reverse strand, counting down.
TGATGTCGAATGGCTGGCCGATTACAAAGAAGCTGAAAAGAAAGACGGCGACAAGGAAGAAAAGAAAGAAGAGCCGAAGAAAGAGAAACCATAACGCTGAACCCTGGACAGGATTGGCGGCGTCAGGCATGTCCCCGCCAATCCTGTAAATTCTGTCCACTTCAAACAAAGAGGCACGAATCATGTCAGATGAAAACAACAACCTCTCTCGCCGCGATGCACTGAAAGGCATTGCAGTCGGCGTTGGTGCCAGCCTCCCGGTGTTGAACACCAAGGCTCTGGCAGACGACCACGAACACCAGCACGAAGGTCACAAAGCTGCCGCGCCTGCCGCTGCCAAGAAGACCGCACCAAAGTTTTTCAAGGCCGATCAGATGGCGTTGATCGCTACGATTTCGGAATTGATTATTCCAACCGACGATCATTCGCCCGGCGCAATCGCTGCCGAGGTTCCTGCCTTCATTGATTTGATGATCAGTGAATCGCCAGCCGAAACCAAAAAGCTGTGGACTGACGGTTTGACTGCGGTTGACGCAAAAAGCCAGTCGGCGAATGGCGCGGCATTCAATAAGGCTACAAAAGAAAAACAAATCGCCCTGCTGACCGAAATCAGCAAGAACGAAGCCAAGCCTTCGACGACGGAAGAGAAATTCTTCAAGGCGATCAAGAACATGACGATTGACGGTTATTACACCTCGAAAATCGGCATCCATCAGGAATTGCAGTACAAAGGCAACACTTACTTGAAAGAGTTCAAAGGCTGCACTCATCCCGAACATCAGGGCTGAGCTTCCAGGTCGAAGCCAATGCAACAGACAGTTCACCTGCTGGCCTAAGTCTCCTGCGAGGCTTAGGCCAGAGTTACTTTTTATCTATGGAATCTGAAATAGCAGTGACCGGCATCCTGATAGCGATGCTGGTCGTCACCGCAACCGCCAAAAGCGCACTAGACGAATTGAGCGACGTCAGCCTGAGATTGCTGGCTGGCGAGGCCGAAGAAACTCCGCACGCCGATTTCTGGCGCTCGATTCTGGAGCATTACCACCAACTCAGCTTTACGCTCACATTCGGCATTCACCTTTCGATAGCTTCGATTGCAATTTTAATCAGCGGCCTTTCTCTGCGCATTTACCCGCAGCATTTTCTGATGGCTTCGTTCGGCGGAATGATTCTGACCGTCATCGTTTTTCGCCAGATCGTGCCGTTGATTATTACTCAAAATGACCCGCAACGAACGCTGCTCAAATTGCGCTGGCCGCTGAGCATTCTTTGGCCGGTGCTGGGCGCAATTGCTCATCCGCTTTATCGCAGCTTGCGCGGTTTGCAGCGTGATCCCGCAACTCCGGCACAGGCTCAGACAGTGGCCGAAGCCAACGGCGACGATGCCGACCAGCTTCAAGCATTTCTGCACGTGGGCGAAGAGGAAGGCATCATCGAAGAAGAAGAAGGCGAAATGATCCAGAGCATCATTCGCTTCAGCGACCGCACAGTTGATGAAGTGATGACTCCGCGACTGAAGATTATCGCCGTCGAAACCAACGCCAGCATTGAACAGGTTCGCAATCTGATGATCGAATCGAAGTATTCACGATTGCCGGTTTACCGCGAACAAATAGACAACATCGAAGGCGTCATTTACGTCCGCGACCTGCTTAGGTTTTGGGCCAGCGGAGAATCCAGCAGCACAGCCATCGAAATCGCCCGGCTCCAACCATACGAAGTGCCGGAATCGAAGGCGATTGATGATTTGCTGCGCGAAATGCAGAAAGCCAAAGTCCAA
>JAGNMH010000027.1 GCA_017991275.1 Acidobacteriota bacterium | reverse complement strand
CGGCACGGCTGATTTGAAGAGCCAGCCGAATCGAGTTTCGACCACCGAAATGGGCGACATCATTCGCAAGTACGTCGAAAACAACTGATTCAAGCGGCGCCATAACGGAAAGTTATTTGCCGATAAAAACTATTAAGTGGCCGACGAAAGGATGATGGTTTATATTCGCCTCGCTTTCACAAAGCAGCGAACTTACATCTTCAAATAAACTTTATGTCCAATCGTCGCTCACAACTCGCGCTTGATCTTCCTGCCGCAAGGCTTGATGGCCGAGTCGTCCGACTTCTTAACGTAATCGTAATTAGCGTAATTGTAATCGTCGCTGTCGCGATTATTCCGGCACGGCTCGCCGATTGGACAACCTGAAAGAAGCAAGACAAGGTTGAACGAATCCAAACCCCGGCGAGCTAAGTAACTCGCCGGGGTTTTTGATTTAAGGATTTAGAAATCTTCCCGCGAAGTCACACGAAGCGGCACGAATGAAAACAATTACCAATCTTCGTGATTCTTCGTGTGGCTTAGTGGGAGAAAAAGAATTGAGGAACCAATTATGAAAATGCGTGGAGCACGTATTCTGCTCGAATCATTGCGGTGCGAAGGAGTCAAGCATGTGTTTGGCTATCCCGGCGGCGCGGTGTTGCATATTTACGACGAACTGGTGAAACACGCCGAAGAGCTTGGCATCACACATTATCTGGTGCGCCACGAACAGGCTTCGCTGTTTGGCGCTGCCGGATATGCCCAGGCAACAGGCAAAACCGGCGTAGCTCTGGTTACGTCCGGCCCAGGTGGAACGAACGCGGTCACCGGCATTGCCAATGCTTTTATGGATTCGTTGCCGCTAGTGGTTTTTACCGGACAGGTTCCGACGCATTTGATTGGCAACGACGCTTTTCAAGAAGCCGATCTGACCGGCATTACTCGTTCCTGCACCAAGCACAACTATCTGGTAAAACATGTTGAAGAGCTTGCGCCGACCATAAAAGAAGCTTTCCATGTCGCTTCAACCGGACGCCCTGGCCCTGTGCTGGTTGATTTGCCGAAAGACATGACCGCGCAGGAAATCGAATTCAGCTATCCTGAAAACATCGAAATTCGCAGCTACAAACCTCAGGTTTATGGCGACCCGAAGGCGGTTCGCAAAGCCGTCAAAGCGATGATGGCCGCCGAGCGCCCTGTGCTTTACATCGGCGGTGGAGCGCATGCCGCAGGCGCTTACGAAGAAGTAAAACAACTTGCCGAACGGTTGAATCTGCCGACGACCTGCACACTAATGGGCTTGGGAGCGTTTCCGGCTTCGCATCCGCTGAGTTTGGGAATGTTGGGAATGCACGGCGGTTACTGGACGAACATGGCGGTCAACAATTCCGACTTGTTGATTTCTATTGGCGCCCGCTTCGACGACCGCGTGACAGGCAAGCTGAGTGAGTTTGCCAGTGGAGCCAAGTTCATTCACGTGGATATTGACGCTTCGTGCATCAGCAAAAACGTTCCGTGCGATTACCCTGTGGTCGGCGATGCGAAAATTGTCGTCCAGCAGATGCTGAAAGAACTGGAAGAGCAGTTGGGTGGCGGAGAGAAGGTCGCTTCTAAAACTTCCTGGCACGACCAGATTGCGGCCTGGAAAAAGCAGCATCCGCTGTGGTGGAAAGAGGAAGGCGACGTCATTAAACCGCAATATGTTCTTGAAGAGTTGCACCGCATCACCAAAGGTCAGGCGGTGGTTTCTTCCGACGTTGGCCAGCACCAAATGTGGACGGCTCAGCTTTATGGCTTCGACACTCCGCGCAACTGGCTGAACTCCGGCGGACTGGGTGCAATGGGTTACGGATTCCCGGCGGCAATCGGCGCTGCGGTGGCTCGGCCAAATGATCTGTGCGTAGCTGTGGTTGGCGATGGCGGATTCCAGATGGTGTTGAACGAACTGGCGACGGTGAAGCAGTACAACATCCCGGTCAAAATTCTGTTGATCAACAACGGCTTTTTGGGAATGGTTCGCCAGTGGCAGGAACAGTTTTACGAACATCGTTACTCGCACAGCAACATCGAAGTCCAGCCGGATTTCGTCAAGCTGGCGGATTCTTACGGAGTCGCCGCAGTTCGCGCGACGAAGATGAGCGAAGTCGCTCCTACCCTGGAAAAAGCCTTGAACATGCCTGGCCCAGTTCTGATTGAAATGAAAGTGGCGCGCGAAGAAAACGTCTTCCCGATTGTGCCGGCTGGCGCGGCGTTGAAGGACATGATCCTGCAATGAACAATTGACAGTTGATAATTGATAATGACGTTCTGTCGTTTTCGCCAATTATCAATTGTCAATTACCAACCACCAATTACCATGAGACATACAATTTCACTTCTTGTCGAAAACGAATACGGAATGTTGACGCGCGTGGCCGGACTGTTCAGCGCGCGCGGTTATCAGATAGACACTTTGAATGTGGCGCAGACGCTGGAAGAAGGCGTTTCGCGGATGACGCTGACCACGCATGGCAACGATCACGTCATCGAACAGATCATTCATCAATCGCACAAGATCATCAAAGTCATTGACGTCACCGACATGACCGCGCGTCCGCACGTCGAACGGGAGATGGTGATGTTGACCGTCAACGCGCAACAGGGTGAACAGCGCCAGGAAGTTTTGAGTCTGGTTGAAATCTTCCGCGCCAAAGTCGTGGATGTGAACACGGACTCTTTCATTCTGGAAATGACCGGCAATGCCGAAAAGGTCAACGCTTTCATCGAACTGCTGAAACCGATTGGCATTCTGGACATTGTCCGCACCGGCCCGGTTGCCATGACTCGTGTTGCCCACGTCAAAGCGCAAAAGCTGAAGGGCGATGACGAAGAGTTTTCAGAACTGACGCTGAACGAAAAAGTCTAAACCAAAACCCGAGGAGCAATTTTTCAAATGAACGTTTATTACGACAAAGACGCCGATCCGAAATTCCTGGCGGGCAAGCGTATCGCCATCATCGGTTACGGATCACAAGGCTTCGGCCATTCCAACAACTTGAAAGACAGCGGCGCCGACGTGATTGTCGGCTTGCGGTCCGACAGCCCTTCAGTCGCCAAAGCGCAAAGCGCTGGTCTGGAAGTGTTGCCGTTGGCTGATGCCGCCGAACGCGCAGACATCATCATGCTGCTGACGCCGGATGAATTGACGCCGGGCATTTACAAACGCGAGATCGAACCGCACTTGAAGCCGGGCAAGTATCTGGCGACAGCGCATGGCTTTTCGATTCACTTCAAAAAGATCGTTCCGCCCGCGGGCGTCAATGTGTTCATGGTTGCGCCCAAAGGCCCAGGCCATCTGGTTCGCCGCGAATACGAACGCGGCGGCGGAGTTCCTTGTTTGATTGCAGTCGCGCAAGACCCCAGCGGCGATTCCAAACAAGTCGCGCTGGCTTACGCTTCGGCAATTGGCGGCGCGCGCGCCGGAGTCATTGAAACCACCTTCAAGGAAGAAACCGAAACCGACCTGTTCGGTGAACAATCGGTGCTTTGCGGCGGAGTGACGGCTTTGATTCAGGCCGGATTTGAAACTCTGGTCGAAGCGGGCTACGCGCCGGAAATGGCCTACTTTGAATGTCTGCACGAAATGAAGCTGATCGTTGACTTGATGTACGAAGGCGGCATTTCAACCATGCGTTATTCGATTTCCAACACGGCGGAGTACGGCGACCTGACTCGCGGCAAACGCATCATCGGCCCGGAAGTCAAAGAACGCATGAAAGAAGTGCTGGGCGAAATCCAGTCCGGCCAGTTCGCCGACGAATGGATGGCCGAAGCCGAATCCGGCAAACCGAACTTCAATCGTCTGGTTGAGTCAGAAAAGAAACACCAGATCGAAGAAGTCGGTGCCAAGCTACGCGGTTTGATGCCCTGGCTGGCCAGCAACAAGATCGTTGACAAGGCAAAGAACTAACTCGATTGCGGATTGCGGATTGCGGATTGCGGATTGGCAGGGACGGAGCCAGTTCACGATCCGCAATCTTCTTTGAGCTTGTTTGAGCTTGGCAATCCGCAATCCGCAATCCGCAATCCACAATGAAAGAAAACTGGGTTGAAATTTACGACACGACGTTGCGCGACGGCGCTCAGGGCGAAGGTCTGGCGTATTCGGTCGAGGATAAGATCAAGATCGCGCGAGCTTTGGACGAAATCGGCGTGACTTACATCGAAGGCGGCTGGCCTGGCGCAAACCCAAAAGACGTGGAGTTTTTTGAACGCGCCAAGTCAGTGCAATTGAAAAACGCCGTGTTCACGGCTTTCGGCAGCACCCGCCGGGCGAACGGGATGGCGGCGGACGATGCCGTTGTTCAAGGTTTGTTGGCGGCGCAAACCCCAGTCGTGACGATCTTTGGCAAGTCCTGGGATTTTCACGTGGATGTCGCGCTCAAAACCACGCTGGAAGAAAACCTGCGGATGATTGCCGACACCATCGGTCATCTGAAGGCTTGTGGCCGCCGGGCGTTTTACGATGCCGAACATTTCTTTGACGGTTTCAGGGCCAACGCCGAATACGCGCTGGACACGTTGCAAGCCGCTGCTCAGGCCGGAGCCGAAACTATCATCTTGTGTGACACCAACGGCGGTCGTTTGCCGGAAGAAATTGCCGACGCCGTCGCATTGGTTCGCAAACGAATCCCCAACGTTCGCGTAGGAATTCATTGCCACAACGACAGCGAACTGGCTGTTGCCAATTCCATCGCAGCCGTTGAAGCAGGGGCAACCCACGTCCAAGGAGTCATGAACGGTTACGGCGAACGATGCGGTAACGCGAATCTTTGTTCGGTCATTCCGAACCTGGAATTGAAAATGAATCGCCGCTGTTTGCCCGATGGCAAATTGAAATTACTGACTCACACCAGCCGTTACATCAACGAAGTTGCCAACCTGGTTCCCAACGAACGAGCGGCTTTTGTCGGTCGCAGCGCCTTCGCTCACAAAGGCGGCATTCATGTTTCGGCAATCACCAAAGCCAAAGAAACTTACGAACACATCAACCCCGAAGACGTTGGCAACGAAACGCGCGTGCTGGTCAGCGACCAATCCGGCGTCAGCAACATTCGTTTCAAATCCGATGACATTGGCGAAGAGTTCACCAAAAACCCAGAAGCCGCCCGCCGTTTGCTGGCTCAACTGAAGACTTTAGAGTTTGAAGGTTATTCATTTGAAGACGCCGAAGCTTCATTTCGGTTGTTGGCGCTCAGTGCGTTGGGTAAACGCAAACACTTCTTTGAAACGATTGAATACCGTATCTGGCTCGGTTCTTTGAATGAACCTGAGGCCATCGTCCGGTTGAAAGTCGGCGACGAAGAAATGCACACCGCCAGTTTAGGCGACGGCCCGGTTCATGCATTGGATCAGGCTTTACGCAAAGCCTTGCGCGGGCATTATCCCCAAATTGACCTGTTCCACCTGATTGATTTCAAGGTTCGCATTCTGGATGGAGAACACGCGACGGCAGCCAAAACCCGCGTCCACGTTGAAACCAGCGACGGCGAACGATCGTGGAATACGGTCGGCGTGGCAGGAAACATCATCGCTGCTTCCTGGGCTGCATTGGTGGAAAGCATCGAATACGGATTGCAGGTAAACGCGTAACAAGTAGATGAAGCCAATTCTCAGAAAAACTCACCTGGTTACCGGGTTAAGCTTGTTGGTGATTTTTCCGCTAACAGGCGCGTATTTGAGATACCGCATTCCGCACCTAATGGAAGGGAGCGACCGGTATCGGTTTTCGATGCGCGGCAACCACGTTTACATCTTGCTTTCGGGGCTGATTCACCTGGCTCTGGGAGTTTACTTCAGGCAAGTGACGGCTGGCTGGCTAAGCAAGGTTCAAGCCTTCGGGTCAGTTTTGCTGCTTCTTTCTTCAGTTATCATTGTGGCCGCTTTTTTCTTTGAGCCGAAAATCTTCCTGGTACGACCGCACACTTTGAACGCCATGGTACTTGCATTGACGGGTATGTTGTTACACGCCTTTTGTGTGCTCCTGGCAGAAGCGAAATCAAGGTAGCGAAGACCACTTAGCTTCGCCTGTGAGGAGCGAGGCTAAGTGGTCTTATGCCGCTATAGGCCGAGGTTCTTTTGCCGCTGGAATTTCTCTTCGCAGTCAATGCAGCGAGTGCTGTGGGGCAAAGCTTCAAGTCGTTTTGGCGCTATTTTCTCTCCGCAATCTTCGCATTTGCCATACAAACCCTCATCCAGGCGCGTCAAAGTTTTTTCAATTTGCTTCAGCTCCGCGCGAATCTGTTCATCCAAAGCGTCCAGAACCTGGTCATTTTCAAGTTCGACTGCCTGTTCTTCAAAGTCGGCATTCAACGGTTGGTTGGAGTGTCGCCGCTCATACGTAATTTTCTCAAGTCGTGTCAGGATCTCGGCTTGCCGATCCGTGATTTGTTTGTGGATGGTTGCGAATTTCTTCATGCCAGGCTCCTTTTTGGAAGACAACAATTTCTACTCATACAGGCAGCAATTGCTATTCCGGCTGTAAGTCGTTGATAAACAGGTTGTAAGCCAGATTGGAATGAGGGATTTCGCTCAATTATTGCGCGACTTTGCCCAATGGAAGAATTAGCAGCAGAAAATTTGTATTAATGGCTGAAAAGTTTTTGAGAGTAGAGAGCCAAGCCAGGGCAATGGAACTTGGGACAGGTCGAATCAGATTTTTCAGGGTGTAGAAAGTCGGGCAGAATCTGGCGGGCTGTGGGGGGCCGCCGTTTCACTCACACTTCGATGCATCCCTAAACAGTCGAAGCGTGAGCGCAAGCGCGGGGCACCGACGCTTCAAACTACCTGCCGCGCAAGATTGTTATCAGCCCGGATTATCTACGCACTTTGCGCTGGTAATCAATCACATCTTTGAGAATTTCGTCCAGTCCATAAGTCGGCTGGTAGCCGATTAAATTGCGAAGTTTTGTTGTGTCAGGCACTCGGCGATGCATGTCTTCAAAGCCGGCTTCGTACGCCTGGTCATAAGGCAGAAATGTGATTTTGGATTTGGATTCGGTCAGAGCTTTGATTCGCTCAGCCAATTGCAGAATGGTGACTTCCTGATCGCCGCCTATGTTGTAAACCTCTCCTGTGGCTTGCTGGTTTTCCATCAGCTTCATCAATCCGCCGACTACGTCCGAAACGTGAGTGAAGCAACGACTCTGCGAACCGTCGCCGTAAACTGTGATTTCATTACCTTCCAGCGCCTGCCGGACAAAGTTCGGAACGACCATGCCGTATTGACCGGTTTGCCGTGGGCCGACAGTGTTAAACAACCGGACAATGACCGTTGGAACTCTTTTTTCTTTCCAGTATGCGATGGCCAGAAATTCATCAATCGCTTTTGAGCATGCGTAACTCCAGCGGCCTTTGTTCGTCGCGCCCATAATCAGATCGTCGTCTTCGCGAAAAGGGATGGTTTCGCGTTTGCCATAAACTTCCGAAGTCGAGGTTATCAAAACTCTTTTTCGCTTTTTCGCTGCGTGAGCCAGCACGATTTCGGTGCCACGAATATTTGTTTCGATGGTTCTTACAGGGCTTTCGACAATCAACTTTACTCCGACTGCTGCTGCCAGATGGTAAGTTGAATCGCACAGATCAACCAGTTCGGCTACCAGTTGCTGATTCGTCACCGAATCCAGTGCGTAATGGAATCCCGGTTGGTTTTTGATGTGCTCAATGTTTTCCATCGAACCGGTTGAAAGGTCGTCAATGATGTAAACCTCGTCGCCACGTTTCAGGTGACTTTCCGCCAAATGTGAGCCGATAAAACCGGCTCCACCAGTAATCAAAACCCTCATGTCGCTTCTTCCTTGTTAGGTTGATAGTTATTGTTTTAGTCCAGGCCGAGTGGATGGCTGGCAATTCCTGCTCAGAGTTACTCCTTACCATTCATGGCACTGACTCAATGCTCGCCATTGGCAGTGAACAAATTATGCGAAAAATTGTCAACGACTTCTTTTTTAGCTGCTTTAGCTTGTAGGGCGAAAAATCAGCCCGCTACTATCGCACCCGCCTATATCTTGTTTCGCATTTGCGAAACAAGATATAGGCGGGTATTTAGCTGTAAATAAATGATTTAAGTCGTGTTTTTATTTTGTTTCCCTGTCTGGTTTACTGTTAATATGGGCGGAGCCTCCTATGTTGTTCATGGTGATAGGCTATCTTAAGCTCCTAGTTAAAAATTCTCGGTACTTCCGATGCAGCGACTTAAAATTGTAGGTATTCTCTCACAGTCCATTACTGCAAACCGGTGTTTGCTCGAAAATAATCACTGGAAAAGTTAGTAAAGGTGGATGGGATAACGGTTTGGTAAATCGCTAAGGCGATTTGATGACGGTGCGGATATTTGTGACTACATGCTTCTCACGGATCAAAGCCAACTGATTCCCAGCCAAATCCTTAACAAACACCAGCAAAAATTTTCAATTGCTCACGCCGCAGAATGTAATTGCAGCAAGCATTGATTTGTTTGCGAAGCAGTAATCGGTCAACCAAGCGATTTGAACAACACGGTGCTGCCTCGGCAAGAGGTTTCCTTTATGGTTTGCGAGTTAGGGAGATGTGTCTCCAAACTCGCCAGCGAAAGCTTTTTGCTGAGGTTACTGCCAGGCCAGGCCTTTTCTGTTTGTTTATTTCGACTCGTCCCCACAACACACAACAAGCGAGCCGCAAAGAAAGAAGAGGAAGAAGAATATGTCATCAGGAGCAATAGTCATCGGAGCAGGTCCTGCGGGTTTAACCAGTGCTTATGAACTGGCCAAGCTGGGAATCTCCTCAACCATTCTGGAAGCCGACGAACAGGTCGGTGGACTGTCGCGCACGGTCAATTACAAAGGCTACAGGTTCGACATCGGCGGGCACAGGTTCTTTTCCAAAGTGCCGCTGATCAACGATTTATGGAAAGAAATGCTGAGCGAAGATTTTCTGCTTCGTCCGCGAATGTCGCGCATTCATTATCGCGGCCATTTTTTCGATTACCCGCTCAAAGCCACTAACGCTTTGGCGGGGCTTGGCCCGATTGAAGCATTTCTGGTCATGCTCAGCTATTCCAAAGCCAAGCTGTTTCCTCACGCCGAAGAAACCAATCTGGAGCAATGGGTTTCCAACCGATTTGGCCAGCGGCTTTACGAGATTTTCTTCAAAACCTACACCGAAAAAGTTTGGGGCATGCCCTGCACTGAGATTTCAGCCGATTGGGCGGCTCAACGCATCAAAAACCTTTCGCTGAAAGAAGCCATCCGCAGCGCCTTGTTCAGCGGCGGCAAAACCGAAGATGGTGAAGTCATTACCACGCTGATTGAACAGTTTCATTACCCCAGGCTAGGGCCGGGAATGATGTGGGATTGTTGCAAGGATTTGCTGGCGGAAAAGGGCAACGAAACGGTTCACGGCGTAAAAGTGGACAAGATTCGCCACCGCAAAGGCCGTGTCGAATCCGTCGTCGGGCGCAAGTCCAACGGCGAGCGAGTGGAATTCGACGGCGATCATTTCATCTCTTCAATGCCGTTGCGCAGATTGATACAAAGCCTTGACCCGTTGCCGCCGGATGCAGTGCTGGAAGCGGCGAATTCGCTGCGTTACCGCGATTACCTGACGGTTGTGTTGATGGCCAAACGCGAAGACGTTTTCCCCGACAACTGGATTTACATCCATTCGCCCGAAGTAAAGATGGGGCGCATCCAGAATTACAAAAACTGGAGTCCTGAAATGGTTCCTGACCAGTCCCGCAGTTCGCTGGGTCTGGAATACTTCCTCTGGCAAAAAGACGAAGAGTGGACGTGGTCGAACGACCGTTTGATTGATCTTGGCATAAAGGAATGCGCCAAGCTCGATTTGGTTCAACCGGATGAAATCGAAGACGGCACAGTCGTCCGAATGAAGAAGGCCTATCCGGTTTACGATCACGATTACACAGAAAAAGTGGACACGATTCGCAATTACCTGGAAACGCTTTCCAACCTTCAGACGGTCGGACGCAATGGTTTGCATCGTTACAACAACCAGGATCATTCAATGCTGACGGCTGTTTATGCAGCGCGAAACATTGTTGGAGAAAAGAACGATGTTTGGGCGGTGAACACCGAGCAGGATTACCACGAAGAAGTCCGCGAATCCGAAACAAGCAAAGTGAAGACAATGGGCGACCGCGCAGTGCCCATGCCGGTGAATGCCCAAACCGGAACGGCCAGTGAAGGCGATTTGCAGGCCGATCAAATCATTCAAACTGCTTTTGCCAAACTCGATCCGCTGGCGCTGGGCGTGGCAATTGGAGTTGTCACAGGAATCGGGTTGTTGCTGGCAACGGTTGTGTTGTTGTTGAAAGGCGGCACTTTTGTCGGGCCGAGGCTGGGGCTGCTGAGGAATTACTTGATCGGTTTTGAAGTCACCTGGGCAGGGGCTTTGATCGGAATGATCGAAGGCAGTGTTGGTGGTTTTACGCTGGGTTATCTGGGAGCCTCGCTGAGGAACTGGGGAATGAAAGCTTACGCGCATTTGATTCGGCGTCGCGTCGAAACTCAGGCCGCAGGCAAGGTTCTGGATTAGTTTCGCCGAGGTGAATTTATGACAACAGAGGTGATGGTTATGACTGGAAATAATAGAGTTGAAGAGATTAGTCGGGAAGTAATGAGAATACAGACCGGCGTGCTGACTATGGTTTGCGCTGTTTTGGGCGGGCTGTTGTTGTTTGTATTGACTGCCTGGCTTGTGGTCAAAGACGGGCCGGGAGCCGGGCCGCATTTGGGGCTTTTGGGCAATTACTTTCCAGGATATTCAGTGACCTGGGTCGGCAGCTTCGTCGGTTTGCTTTACGGCGCTCTGACCGGCGGCGTTGTGGGGTGGGTGATCGGCACGATTTACAACCTGGTAGTCGGGTTGAGGAAGTCGTAGGAAAAAAGCCGGATTTTTCAAATGGACAACTCAGCTTCATTGGCTAACCAATCCACAGGCAATTCGGTCGGCATAAAAGTTCAGCAATTCATCTGCGGGCTGCTGGCAATCGCCTGTCTGATCTGGTCGCTGACCGATTCGCGATTTCGTGACGCCGAAGGATTCGTTCGCGGCGGAGTTTGCTTGCCGATTGCGACGGCAGTTGCGCTTGGATTGCTGAGTTATGCGCTTGGCAAAGCGTGGCGAACGGCGGCGGTTTGGTTGGCTGTGGCTTTGGTCGGGCAGGCAGCGGCCTTGCAGATGATTGAAGCCGGTCAGCACATCAAATACCAGCATTACCGTCCGCTCGGAGTTTTGTTGGCTTCGTCGCCCTGGTTGTTGGCTTTGCTGGCGCTTCAAACTGTGGCGGTGCTGATCGGTTTTAGAGGGCGATGGGGACAGGTCAAATCCTGGTTTAGCCGCAATTACAAATTCTGGCAATTGGCCGGTTTGGCGTTGGTTTTTTTCATCACGACCGCAACGGTGTCGCGCGAAGTCAGACTTTATGTTCAGGAACTGCCGTTGGCGGCTTTTATTCAGACGATCAATCTGTTGAATCTGATTTTGGCTGTTTGGTCAATTCCCGAATCAACTCTGACCGCGTGGCGTTCGCGTGTAGAAAGAATTACCGGCTGGGAAGGGAACGAAGAAAGTCGAATTGATCGGTTTGCAGTGACGGCGGCAATTGGCTCGACGGTGCTGGCAGTGTTGCTGAGTTTCTTTTCTTATCAGCGGCATCCGCATCTGGGTGATGAGGTGGCTTACCTGTATCACGCTCGTTATCTGGCGACTGGTGTGCTGACGATGCCGACGCCCACGCCGTTGGAAGCTTTCGACCTTGACCTGTTCGATCACGATGCTGCGCGTTGGTATTGCAGCCCGCCGGTCGGATGGCCGCTGGTGTTGGCGCTGGGTGTGCTGGTCAACGCCGATTGGCTGGTCAATCCGTTGCTGGGCGGCATTTGTGTGTTGCTGGCTTTTCTATTGGTAAAGGAACTTTACGACCGGCGCACGGCTCGACTTACGGCTTTGCTGCTGGCTTTGTCGCCGTGGCATGCGCTGGTCGGGATGAGCTACATGACGCATTCGGTCGCACTGGCTTTTGCGCTGCTGGCGGCTGTCGCTGCGGCCTGGGCAAGAAAGAACGGAAATATTTTTTGGGCTTTGCTGAGCGGTGTGGCTACTGGAATGGTCGGAATGATTCGCCCGCTGGAAGGCGCGATTGTCGGTGGTTTGATCGGACTTTGGATTATCGGAGTCGGCGGCAAGCGGTTGAAAATCCCCGGCCTGGCAGCCTGGGCTTTGGGATGCGGAATCATCGGAGCGGCGATTTTTTATTACAACTTCGTGCTGACTGGCAGCCCTACCAAGTTCCCGATTATGGTTTGGGCGGACAAGTACATGGGCGTCAACAGCAACGCGATGGGCTTTGGGCCTGATCGCGGCAACGGCTGGCCGATTGATCCTTATCCGGGACACAGTCCGCTGGAAGGCGTCATCAATTCAAACCTGAACATCACAGCCATCAACACAGAGCTTTTCGGCTGGGCCACAGGTTCGCTGATTCTGATTGCCTTGCTCTGTTTGTCGCTGAAGCTTCGCGGAAGCGATTGGAAAATGATGGCGTTGATTGCGGCGGTTTTCACGGCGCATTTCTTTTACTGGTTCAGCGGCGGCCCTGATTTCGCGGCGCGTTATTGGTACTTGATGATTGTTCCCTGCGTGGTGCTTTCAGTTCGCGGCTTGCAGGTGTTGATAAACCGGCTGACCGATCAAGAACGCCAACCTCATTTGCCCAGGACCAGAGCGCTGGTTGCCGTTCTGTCGCTGAGTCTGATGGCGCTGGTCAATTTCACGCCGTGGAGAGCGATAGACAAATATCATCATTACAACCAGATGCGGCCAGACGTTTTGCGACTGGCCAAAGAACACAGCTTCGGCAAAAGCCTGATTCTGATTCGCGGTGAACAGTTTCCTGATTTTGCTTCGGCGGCGATCTACAACCCGATTGACCTGAAAGCCGACGCGCCGGTTTATGCCTGGGATGAAAATCCGAACTTGCGAAACGAAGTGCTGAAGCTTTACTCCGACCGTCCTGTCTGGATCGTCAATGGCCCATCGCTGACCAAAGCAGGTTTTCAAATTGTCGAAGGCCCACTGTCTGCTCAAACACTGCTGGAACGACAGCAAACTGCTTCTCGATAAACTCATAAATGCGAACCGCACCAAACACATTCGACGTCGGACTGACGCAGAGCGGCGATGCTGAGCGATTTTACCGCTGGTTGGCCTTTCTGCTGTTGGCGATCATTGTTTTGGCCGCGATGGTTGGAGTCGTGATTCCGGCTGGACTGGGTTGGGACTTCGCCAACTTTTACGATACTGGCCGCCGGGCCGCAGCCTGGCAAATCGCCGATATTTACCACCCCGCGCGTTTGATTGCGGGCGCTGAGCCGCAAGGCGGTCTGGCATTCTGGGGAGCGCCGATTTCGGCGCTGTTTTATGCGCCGCTAGGCTTGTTCCCGGCCAAGTGGGCGTTGATGGTTTTCAAGCTGCAAAACGTGTTGGCATTGTTCGCGGCGTTGTGGCTGCTTTACTGGAATAATCGTCGGTTCGCCGCCGATTCGCAGTTGGAGCAGTGGAAATTCGCCGCGCTATTCGCCGGACTGGTTCTGCTTTATCAGCCGTTCTGGACGATTTATCGCGTAGGCGGTCAGACCACGCCGACAGTTTTTCTACTCTTCACAATTGCGCTGATCAACTACACGAAAGAGGAATTTCACATCTCAGCCGTTTGCCTGGTGTTGGCGCTGTTAATCAAACCCGGATTTGTTTTCATAATGTTGCCGCTGTGTCTGGTTTCAGGCTTGAAGTTTTTGCGGGCGGTGGTGTTTACCTCGATGGTTGTCGGGCTGGTTTCGATCCTGTTGTTGGGCTGGGATATCCACGCGGAGTTTCTGCAAATGATGTTGCAGGGAATGAAGAACGCTTATCCATGGCTTTACAACAGTTCGTTGTATGTGACGGCTGAAAATCTGCGATTGCTGGCCGTGCCGCCTGTGGATATGAGATGGCTGGCGGTTCCGGTGATGATGGTGAAACTGGCGATGGTGTTGTTGTTCGGTTGGCTGTTTTGGCTTAGCCGCAAAGAGAACTGGACAAAGCCCGCTCAGCGCCATTTTGATTTTCTGATGGCGATAACTTTCTGCCTCATGTTTTCGCAAACGGTTTGGGAGCATTACCTGGGTGTGCTTTTCATCTTGCTGGCTTATTTGGTTGCAATTGGGCGGCGATTCAGTTCAGCGGCGATGATTTTGCTGGCGGCAATCTTTGCCGCGTCAGTCGGCCAAAATATCGTGCTGGTTAATATCCTCAGTTCCAGGTTCAGTTTTGATTCAATACCGGAGTTGATTGTCATAGGTTTACTGAAAAGCAGTCCGTTGTGGTTGACGCTGATCTTTCTGGTTCGACATCGTCAGGAATTTTTTCAAAGCTATTTGATGCCGCAATGGGAGCGGGCAACGGTTAGGAGGTCGCGATGGCTGTGAAAGTTTCTGAAGCTGTGACCTTGCTGAATCACGAACAGCCCGTTGTTAAGGTCGTGCTCTTTTCAGGTGGCAGAGGTTCGCGTGTGTTGTCTAGGCAGTTGATCAACCATCCTCGCGTCAAGTTAACGCTGGCCGTCAATGGTTATGACGACGGAGCTTCGACCGGCGAAGTCAGGCGATTTCTGGGTGACAGTCTTGGCCCATCGGATTTTCGCAAGAATGCTTCGCGCATGGCGCGTGAACTGAAAACCTGCCAGCCGGAGCTGATTGATTTGCTGGACGTGCGTTCGCCGGCTGAATGTTCAACGGAAGAGGGGCTGGCGACTTTGCGATTGTTGTCCGGGCAAACAGCGACGGCGACCGCTGTCTGGCAGACCGAATTACTGGCGATGCTCGGCAAAGTTGATGAAGCCAGGCGACAACTCCTGGGCGAAAGGCTGCGCCGCTTCGAGCAGGAATTGCTGGGCGGAACCCGGAGCTTTTCTTTCGGTGATTGCGCTTTGGGCAACATCGCTTTCGCCGGATGTTTTCTGGAAGTCGGGCGAAACTTCAACGCCGCCATCGTTGATTACTGCACTCTGCTGGGTTTGCCCGAAGGTTTGATTGAAAACGTGACCGACGGCGAAAACGCCTGTCTGGTGGCGCTGAATCTGGAAAACCAATTGCTGGCGACTGAAGCGGAAATCGTCAGCGCCAATCGCCGAAATCACATCAAAGACATTTACCTGTTCGACCGCACGCTGACAGTCGAGGAAGAAAACTGGGCTGCGTCGGCGACGAAAGATGAGGTCAGCAAGTTCATCGCTGAACGCACAAGAGTTCCCGCGATCAATTCGCGGCTGTTGGATCGAATTGCCGAAGCCGATTTGATTATTTATTCACCGGGAACCCAGCATTCAAGTTTGTTTCCGTCTTACCTAACTCCCGGGCTTGGCGAAGCCATTGCGCGAAACCTGACAGCGGTCAAATTGCTGATCACCAACTTGCAGGAAGACGCAGAGATTCCCGACAGCAGCGCCGTGGACATCATCGAACGCGCCGTTTACTACCTGAAAAATCGCAACACCAAACCAATTCTGACGCCCTGTTTGATTACGCATTACCTGTTGAACGACCACCTTCAGACCAGCGAAGAAAAACCTTACGTGCCGCTGGGACGGCTGGAAAGTTTGGAAGACCCGCGCCTGGTTCGGATTGGCAATTACGAAGAGGGCACGACGGGGACTCACGACGCGGCCAAGATTCTGCTGCCGTTCATCAATGGAATCCTTAATCGTGGAGGCGCTCAGCGCGTTGCCGTCTGGCTGCACGAAACCGATTCGCTGAACAAGCTGACGCAGACGATGCTGGAAGCTTTGCGCGTGGGCCTGACCGATCTGCCGCTTTCGATTTCAATGTTTTATTCCAGCAGAGAATCGCTTGATCCGGCCTTTGCCGAATCGCTGCCTTTTTCGATTCACAACGTCAAAGTTTCGGGCAAAACCGAAACCGAATCTTTTCGGCAGGCCATCTCCGGTCAGAATTTTGATTACGTGCTGCTGTTCGATTCGTCTGGAATGTACAAAGGGGAAGAAATCGTCAACATCGCTTCGCTGCTGACGAATCCACGACTGGACGCCGTTTGGGGCAGCCGCCGTTTGTCGGTCAAAGATATTCACGAATCTTACAGGTTGCGTTATCAGCATAATGTCTTGCTTGGAGCGATAAGTTACGCGGGCAGTCATTTGCTCAGTCTGGCTTATTTGTTGCGATACGGACGCTACCTTTCTGACACTCTTTCGGCGGCCAGGGCAGTTCGAACTTCGTATCTTCGCTCTGAAGGTTTGGACATCACCGACTCATGTTTCAACCAAAAACTGTTGTGTCTGTTGCTGGAAGACAAGGCCGAGGTGATCGAAACGCCTGTGCAATTCTTTCCGCTTTCGCCGGACAAAGTTCGCCGAACGACTGTGGTTGATGGGCTGCGTTCGCTGGTGACGGTGTTGCGCGGTTGGGCAACGCGGCGGCAGGTCGTTGTGGAAAGCGGCGACTTGTCGCCGCTTTCCGTTCATGAACAGACGCTTTCCGGTTCAGCAGGCGCGTCTGTGGCAAATGCCAAAGCTGCGCCAAGCCGCAGCGCTCCATAGGATTCTGATGACTGAATTTGATTTGTTGATCTTTGATATGGATGGCGTACTGGTTGATACGACCGAATGTCATCGCCGGGCTTACGACGATTTGTGGCAACTGGCTGGCGTGGCTGGCCCGGCTTACGAACAGATCGCCGGGCGCAAAACCACTGAGGTCGTCGCCGAGTGTACTGCGGCGTTAAATCCGTCGCCGGATCAAATTTCCGCCTGGGTTGTTTTCAAACAGCAACGCGCGCGGCGTTATCTGGCGACGGAAAAAATTGCTTTTCACGACAGCGCCGAATGTATTGGGCGGCTTGGGCGATTGAACGGCAAACGAATGCGGCTGGCGATTGGAACCGGAGCTTCGCGCGAAACTACAGCGATGGTGTTGGGGCGGCTGGGTTGGGGCGAAGCATTTTCAGTCATCGTCACCGGTGAAGACGTCATCGAAGGCAAACCCGCGCCTGAAATTTATCTGGCGGCGATGGAGCGTGCAGGCGTGTCGCCGCAACGAA
>JAGNMH010000550.1 GCA_017991275.1 Acidobacteriota bacterium | reverse complement strand
ATCCTCCGCGCACTGAATCGGGCGGCAAGGCGACGCGGCGAATCTGTGAGCCTTGAACTCCCGACAAACCATAATGCTCAGCCAGCCGTTCGTTAATCATCACGAAATCAGAAGCGATTACATTGCGAGCAGGCAAATCTCTGCGCACGAGTTCAGCAAAAAACGCGCGCGTTTCAGCGATGGCCGATTCCACCAGATGGTCATCAAGGTAGTAATCGGAATACAGCAACTCATCTGGCGAAGAAATGTTCACCTTACGCAAATCCAGCCAGTAATCCAGAAAAGCGGTCACGAAGCGTTGAGATTTTGCGTCGCCTATTAAGCGGTCAACTTGCCCACGCAACACGGCGGTTTTACGCAACGCGCCTTGCTGAGCAAGTTCGCGCAACGCCGTGTCGGGTTCGGTATTCCAGAGGAAATAAGCCAGCCGCGACGCCAACGCTTGATCGTCCAAACGTCCCGGCTTTTCTTCCAGCGTGGTGAATGCGGGCGAACACAGCACAGCGGCGTAAGTCGTAATCATCGCGTCGGTGAAGCTGTCGCCGTTTTTCAGCGCGGAGTCCACCAGCTTCAAAAAACGTTGCGTGTCTTCTTCAATCGCAGTTGTCGTCGAATGGCGATAGGCGCGTTGCAGGAAGTTTCGCAACAGCTTTTCAGCATCAGCTCGCGGATTGGTTGAGACGATTTCAACTTGCCCTTTGGTCTTTTGCTTGATTGGCAAATCACCAAACATCAACCGATGGCCTTTGCCGGGCCAACCAGTTTGGGCGTCACAAATTGGACCGACAACTTCCAGCCAGCGAAAGGCCACGCCCGGTTGACCGTCTTTTTCCGCCAACGGATTTCGCCAGTTGGGCGGACGCGAACGAAACAGCCGCACGGCATCTGGCCGAATAGTTTCGTCTTTCAGCAACCAGACTTCGACTTCCTGCACAGAAGGTTCCGGCGAAACGTCCACGTTGGCCAGATAGCGCATCTGGCGAGGAGGGATTTCGGCGTAAAGCGTAATCGGTTCGCGCGTGCGTCCGGCAAAAGCCTCTGTGCGGCTGGGATGCCACCATTTTTCGCCTGCTTGTGGCCCAGCCCAAAACGAATGAGCGCTCAGTCGCAGTTTGTAACGACCGGGCACGGGAGCCTTGAATTGGTTGAAACGAATTTCCAGCGGTTCATAAGAACTGGCCACAACTCCCATGCTTTCCAGTTCGCGCTTGGCCGGATCGGTTGCGCCGGCGGTCATCGGAGCTTTTTGTTCAAGCACGGCTACATCAGCGGCATTGCCGAGCAAAGGGAATGTTGCGCGTTCTGACGCCGTGTTGAATTGCGTGAACTCAACTTTGTTGGTGAAGGCTCGCTGTTCGCGGGCGTAATAACGTTTGGTTATTGTTTCCGGCTGTTTCTCGCCTCGCGCCATGACTTCGCGCAGAGCGTATTCGGCAGCCGTCAGGTAGCGACTGATTTGAACGTGCGACACTCCAAGCGCCGTGCCGGATTTGTTGAAGCGATTGGCTTCGCCGTCTTCGGGCAGCAACTCTTTGACTTGCAGCCAGGGCGCATCCAGCAAATCGCGCAGAGTGTTTTCGTACTCGTAACGATTCATTCGCCGCCAGACGGCGCGACCTTCGCGGCGAATACGAGCGGCGTCGGCAACGATCATCGGCGCGGCAAGCGATTTCAAAAACGCGGCGCGTTCGGCTTCGCCGGGTTGCGGCGCAGCTTTTGGCGGCATCTCGCCAGCTTGGACGCGGTCGTGAACTTTGACCCACGTGGCGAAAACTTGAGTGTCAGTAAATTCCGACTTGAGCGCCGTCAAATCCAGATTGCCTTTTTTCGCAGTGGCGTTATGGCAGGCGAAACAGTTCGTTTCCAGAAACGCCTGAATCGAAACTACGCCACGATTGGCTTGCGCGTCAGCATTCGCAAAGCGCAGTTGCCCGGTCAGCATCCAGATCATTAACAGCAATCCTATGCAGGCCGTTATTCCTTTGAATCTTTGTGCCATAACGTTATTCCAATTTGTGTTTGAAGTTACTTCGCGGGCTGAACCGCCCAGTTTGTGCGAGCGCGCATTCTGTCACCAAACGGCAAATTGGGCTAGCGCGCCTGCGCTCGCCAGGTTCCCAACGGCAACACGTTCGCGCGCGCAGCCCAGGCGTCCCATTTGGCCGACAACTCTTTCACCCGATCCGGTTGTTTGGCAGCCAGATCGTTCATTTCGGTTCGGTCGGCTTCAATGTCGTAAAGCTCCCAGGGTTTGTTTTCTTTGGCGACCAGTTTCCATTTGCCGTCGCGTATGGCGCGGTTGCCTTCGTGTTCCCAGAAAATCGGTTGAGGGCGATTCAAAGATTTCCCGTTGAGGACGGGGCGCAAACTGACGCCTTCCATCGGATGAATCTTCTGGCCATTGATTTCAGTCGGATACTTTGCCCCGCTGACATCCACCGCCGTTGCCATCAAGTCAATCAAATGTCCAGGCGATTGAACCAGTTTGTTGCGTTGAGTTTTCGGAATGCCTTTTGGCCAATGAACAATCAGCGGAGTGGAAATTCCGCCTTCGTGCATCCAGTGTTTGTATTCGCGGAACGGCGTGTTGGAAACATTCGCCCAGCCTCGGCCATAGGCGATGTAAGTGTCATCCGGGCCGGGCATCACTCCCTGACCCATCATCACCGGCTGGCCGTCGCGGGTTTGTTTGGGGGCGGAGCCGTATTGCGGATCGTCTTTTGACATTGGCGCGTAAGCGGGTTTGTCTGGGCGAGTCTTGTGCGGGTTGGCGGCGGTCGTCGCTCGCCCGTTAGTTTCGGCGCAACCGCCGTTGTCCTGCAAAAAGAAGATCAATGTATTGTCGAATTGGCCTTGCCGTTTCAGCTCGGCGACGATGCGACCAATGCCCTGATCCATGTTGTCAATCATTGCCGCGTAAACCTCCATCCCGGCGGATTCCCACGGTTTGTTTTCCACCTTCGACCAGTCTTCGGCCTGTGGAGACAACTGCCAACGCGGATCAATCAGCCCCAACCGTCTGGCTTTTTCCTGACGCGCTCGGCGAATCGGCTCGTAACCTTGATCGTATTTGCCTTTGTATTTGGCGATGTCTTTTTCAGGCGCATGCATTGGCCAATGAGCCGCCGTGTAAGTCAGGTACATGAAAAATGGCTTGGCTGCATTGCGCTGTTTATGTTCGGAAAGAATCCTGATGGCGTTATCGCTGAGAGCTTCGGTGTAATAGAACTTTTCCGGCTGGTATTCGGCGTCGTTGAACGCGGTAATCAGTTTGTTGTCGCGCACCAGCGCGCTCGGATCCCAGTAACTGCCCGCGCCGTGAATGGTTCCGTAAAACCTTTCGAAGCCGCGTTGCAGCGGCCAGTTATGAGTTTGCGCCAGCTTTTCCGCGTTCTGTCCGGGCGTGACGTGCCATTTGCCCACGGCATAAGTCGCATATCCGGCGGGCTTCAACACTTCGGCAATTGTCGCGGAGTTACGATTCAAATCTCCGCGATAACCGTCGTGCTTTCGATCTTCCATCATGTGGCCTACGCCAGCTTGATGCGGATAAAGCCCGGTCAACAACGAAGCTCGCGTCGGACAGCACCGGGCCATGTTGTAAAACTGAGTGAAGCGCAATCCATCCGCCGCCAGCGCGTCCAGATTCGGCGTGTTGATTTCTCCGCCGTAACAGCCCAAATCCGAAAAGCCCATATCGTCGGACATGACGATTATGATGTTCGGGCGGGCGTTTGATTGCGCGTTGAGCGGGCGTTCGCCTTTGAACAGCAAGGCTGTGAGCAACAGAAGACAAACTGAAAGAATTCTGGTTGTAATGTTCATTGTCTCTCCAAATTTTTCGTCATTTGACGGCTGGGCGCTTCTGTTGAATGTGCTTCGCAATTGTGGCGACTGGCGCGTTCCAGAGTTTGTTTTCCGGCGCGTTGGCGTAAGCCACCAGTTTTTCCAGTGTCTCTAATCGCGTCGTTTGATTTCCGTCCTTGTTCATTTCGTGTCCCATCAGAATCAACCAGCCGCCTTGTTTTTTGGTTTGCTCCAAAATCGGCAGCAGTTGATCGAATGATTTGGCGTCCATATCAAAGCTTGCAAGTTGAGCGAAATCACAGAACAGCGGGTCGTTCGGAGTTTCGTCATACGCGCTGCGCCCGGTCAGAAACAACGAGGCGACGACTGGAATGTAACTGCGAGCATCCAGCCCGCGCCCGACAAAAGTCTGCCCGCAGGTGTAGGCATAAGAAACCGGCGTCACGCCCAACAACGTTTTCAGTTGGCGGTTGGCTTCGACCAATTCGTCATTCATTTTTTGCAGCGAGTAATCTTCCAGCGCCTTGTTGCGTGCCCAGGGGAAATTGCCGCTGCACGGATGAACGATGGTGTGATTGGCGATTTCGTGACCGGCGGCAGCCATCTTTTTCCAACCGTCCAACCGTTTTTCGACGTTGGCGGGTTGGACGTAAAACGTGGCTTTTGTATTCAATCGCTCCAACGCAGCCATTCCGATATCAACCTGGCTCAATCGAGCATCGTCAAAAGTCAGACTGAGCGCTCCGCGCTGACCTTCTGGCCAGGCG
>JAGNMH010000026.1 GCA_017991275.1 Acidobacteriota bacterium | reverse complement strand
GAGTTATGGCCTTCCGCCAGAGAGTTGTCTAACTCGACGGCGTACTCGGCAGCCTGTTTAGCTTTGGGCAGAGCTTCGACAGTGTGCATCACGCCGTAAGCTCCAAGCATGTTGTAAGAATCGGCCAGACCGGCATAACCCGGAGCGTAGTTCGGCACGCGCTGAATTGCTTTCTCGAAGAATTCGACACCTAGTCTGAGGTCAGCCGGAGTGCGGCGATTCCAGTGATAACGTCCACGCAGATAAAACTGGTAAGCTTCGCGGACGGCCTGTTCCCCGGCGGTCAAATCCAACTGCAGGCGTTGAGAAACTTCGCGTGTGATTTCAATTTGCAAAGCCATCAACTCGCCTGCCTTGCGTTCGTACTTTTGCCCCCAAATGTAACTGTTGTCTTTGGCGTCAACCAGTTCGATGTTGATGGCCAACAGGTCGCCGCGTTTGCTGATGTTACCAGTCAAAACAACCGGAACCTGTAATTCCTGACCTACGACACGCGGATCGGGCGGCGGCGTTGAGCCGGTTACTTTGTAACGCAGCACTGAAATCAGCGAACGAACTTTCAGTTTTGGAATGCGCGACAGGTTTTGGATCACGCCTTCGGTAATGCCGTCGGCCAGCGAATCTGTCAGAGGCTCCGCGCTTAATCTGGCAAAAGGCAGCACGGCAATCGAATCTGTCAGGTGAGGTTTCGGTTTCAGCCACTGATAACTGCCAACGGCAATCAATGCCAGCAACGCAACTGCCACCAACGCGAAGCCGCTTTTGTTGCGACGGATTTCGCTCATCAGAAATTCCGCGCTGGAAAGCGGGCGGGCGGGCTCAATCAACTCAGTATCGTAACTGATTGTGATTTCCTCGTTGCTTGTGTGACCGCCGCCGCTGTTCCTGATACCCCCGCTTTTACGCCCGCTGCTACTTCTTAGGCTGTCGGTGCCGCGACGGAAAGATGAGCTTTCATCGCTGAGCGCCGTTGTCCGATCCTGGGTTCGATTCTGGCGGGCTTGTTCGGCTTTGAATTCAATCTGTTGTTTCAACCGTTTCAGGTCGTTGAGCAATTCCTTGGCAGTTTGATAACGCGCTTCGCGGTCTTTGGACAGAGCCTTTGAAACAATCCATTGCAGCTCCGGCGGAGCGTCAACCACGATTCTGGCAATCGGAGTTGGTTCGGAATCCAGCACGGAGGCCATCACGTGGCTCATCGTTTCACCGCGGAACGGTTTGTGGCCGGTGACCATTTCGTAAATTACGCTGCCCAAACTGAAGAGGTCGCTGCGCGAATCAACCTTCTGACCGCGCGCCTGTTCAGGCGACATATAGCTGACGGTTCCCATAATCACACCAGGCGAAGTGTCGCGTAGCGGTTTGGTTGCGGCATCGGGTCCCTTCGAGTGGATGTCTTCATCCGAATCGAACTTTTCAGTCAGTTTGGCCAAGCCGAAATCCAACACCTTCACATAACCGTCAGGACGCAGCATGACGTTTTCAGGCTTGATGTCGCGGTGAACGATTCCGGCGGCGTGGGCTGCAGTCAACGCATTTGCCACTTGAATTGCCGCATCCAGCGCGTCCACCAAATTCATTCTGCCCATTGTCAGACGCTGATTGATAGTTTGTCCCTCGACAAATTCCGTGGCGATGAAGTGGGTCTGGTTGTCATGGCCGATTTCAAAAATGGTGATGATGTTGGGATGATTCAACGCCGAAGCCGCGCGAGCTTCCTGCTCAAAACGATGAACGCGCTCTTCGTCCGACGTGAAATGAGTTAGCAACAGTTTCAGAGCCACTCGCCGCCCTAACCGCGTGTCCTGAGCCAGATAAATCTCGCCCATTCCGCCGCTGCCTAGCTGCGAAAGAATCACGTACTGGTTGAATCGCACACCCGACGCGATAGCCATTGCCGATCGAATCTCCATTGAAATGTTAAGCTGAGGCCAGAGTCTAACATTGCCGAATGGCATCGCCCAATGGTTTCAGTCACTGGCTTGGTTCTGGAAATGACGGCAGAGTATGAAAAATGGCACAGAAACTTGTACCGGCTTTACAGTTGAAGACATTGGCAAAAAGAAGTAACGGCAAACTTGGTCAACTTTATCGGCACGGAATTTTCATTGCTATTACTTCTTCACTCTGACCACGCCCTCGACGATTTCGACCACTTGGCTGCCAGGCGGAGCCATGAAGAACATATATTCATCGCGTCGCCGAGCGTGGTCGCGGAACTTAAGACGCACAGTGAAAAAGCGTTCCGTGATTTTCACTTGCACGCCGAAATACTGATCCCGCGTTGGCAGGCTTAACTCCAGCCGCGCCTGATTGATCAGTTCCTCGCATTCGCCCAACTCCTGAATCTGTTCGGCGTCTTTGTGGCCCAAGCCGTGCAGCAACTCGTGCAAGAAAGTGAAGCCGATATTGAATGATTCGCGTACTCCGCGCGAAGCAGCCATTTTGCGAAAATCGTCGAAATCCAGTCGAATTTTCCAGATCAGAAATCGTCGCTGGCTGGTTGCTTCTTCGTAATTCGTTCCCTCATCCATCTGGCCAAAGTTTACATCCGTCGAATCCGAATGGTCTTCAACGACGAAGACGTATCCCGATTCCAGTGCGCGCCGCAAAATACTGCGCGCTATCAAGGAGCCGTCACTTTGGTCTGAAGTGTCACCTAGGTTGAGCGATCCGTTTTCCGTAAAGCGCAATTCGCACAGACCTGTGATCTTGCGCAAACTCTGCAACAGTTCCTCTTCGTGAGCAGTGGACAAAAGGTGATTTTTTTCCTGGCTCAGCCAGACCCCCGCGCCTTGATATTCAAAATTGTTTGAATCTGTGGCCGATACGGTGGTGAAAGTGAAGGCGAGTAAGGTAACCAGTTTTAAGAGCAGACCCGCTCCGGCAGGCACACCTCGGCCTGCTTCGATGACGATTTTTTTCATCCCAATCTTCTCCTGTCGGCTTATAGCCGTTTCATTACTGTCTTTGGATACAAAACGCCCCTTGATGACCGATCCATTGAACGCGGTATCAGTGAAGCAGGTTTGACGGTACAGCTTCGCCATTAGCTTCACTTCAAGAGTGTTTCAAATCGGTCTCAGATTTGGGTTGGGCGATGTGCGTTATCGGGAGTTGTTACTTGCTTGCTCGTTTTTCTTTTTGTGAGCCGCTAACGCCCGCTGTTTTTGGTTTTCGCGTTGATGAACTGGCGGCAGTTGTTTTTGAGGTTTGAGTGATTGAGGTGCGTTTGCGTTTGGGTGTCGCAGAAATTGCCAGTGCAATGTCATCGGTGACGGAGTTGGAAAGTGCCGAACAAACTTCATCCTCTGCCCGCAGCCAATCGCCTAGATCATCACCTGGGGTTCCATTGCGCGCCAGAAAAATTTCGTAAGCGCGCGCGGCAATCCGGTCTTGTAAGTCGGCTGCGGATAAAGGTGCATCGGTAACAATCGGGCTGGTTTTTTTTATAGCTTTGGGTTCCTTGTTCGTTTTGGTAGCCATACTTCTCCTGTAAAAGTCAGGTCTATTTGCCTGAATAAATTATTTAATTGCACTCGCTACAACATTACAAAAAACGAGCGCGTTCTTTTCTCTCTGGTAGGTCAGCAAGCATTGTGCCGTTGGTAGTTCTTATCAGGCATAAAAGTCACAACCACTTTTGAATCAACAAAATTTGCGTTAGTTGAACCTGTGGGCGGTGCGCTACGAGCCGACAGAATTGTTTCCTTTCAATCTTCAACAAACAAATCTGTTCACAAGATTGTTGCGGGGTTCCTGGCAGTCTTACCTGTGTTTGGTTTCTTGAGCTAGAAAAAATGATTTGGATGATACGAATTTCCTGTGCCTGTCGCTAAACACGGCGAAGGCAAGGAGGTTGTCTTTGGAAATGCGAAATTGCATCAGCCCTTTTTCGCGCGGTGAAAGTGGAAACTGAGTCGAATCGAAGAAAGCTTGAAAGGCGAAGCCGTCGTTTCAACGCTCCCTTCTCTCGTTCGACTCGCACAAAGGGAGAAAGTTATGCGTCACTTAAATAAAAGACTCAGCATATTTTTGATAGTGGGATTGGCAGTTGCGGCTTTGATTACCGCGCTGTCTTTTGCTCAGGAAGATAAGACAGCACTGATCTGTTGCGGTGGAAAGAAACCTCAGTTCAATACGGCAGGAATGCCTGCGAATTATTCAACGTTCAACGGTCAGGTCGCTGTGGTTACCTGCTGGTCGGAAACCGCTGCCAACCCGGTGGTTGGCGTGGTGGATCTGAAAAACCAATATGACCCTAACGTTCCAATTGATACGAATTGGTCCAGTAGCTCAAATCCACAAACTCAGTTTTATCATCACACGCTCTGGTCACGACAGAACTTGGGCGATGTCTTCGGACTGACGCTTGATAACAACGGTAACATTTACGTCGCGGCCACGCGTGTTTATGGCACAGCCAATGTCGGCGCGGTTAGTAGTTTCCTGGGCAAAGGAAGCGTTTACAAGCTGGATGCCGTTACTGCTGTCCCGACAGAATTCGTCAAGACGACGAACAATGCGGTTTATCAGTTTGACGGCAGGATACCCAACACCGGTCCGGCATTAGGTAACGTCCATTACTCTCATTTTTACGACAATTTTTATGTCAGCAACTTTGAGGACGGAATGATTTATCGAATCGGTCCAGCCGGTAACGTCATAGGTTGGTGGGATCACGGAGCCAATTTGTCCACAGCTAATCCGCCTAGCGCCAATGTCGCAGACAGTCAGACTGCCGGTTATACCCAGCTGGATCGCAGACCCTGGGCGGTTCAAACCTTTGGCGGGAGGCTTTATTACAGTATCTGGAAAGAAGATCAAAGTAGGCAATCGGCTACGCAATCAAATGAAGTGTGGTCGGTGGCGCTTGATCCCTCTGGAGCTTTTATAGGTTCAGCTAAGCGGGAAATCATTGTTCCTGCCATTTCGGGCAATTACTCCAACCCGGTTTCGGACATCAGCTTCGGCCCAACCGGAAAAATGATGCTTGCTGAACGAACTATGACCAGTGACAGCAGTTCTTATGCTCATAGCTCAAGGACGCTGGAGTATCAGCTTGTCAGTGGGTTGTGGGTTCCGTCGGGGATCAATTTCAAAATTGGTGATTACAATACTAAGACTAACTCAGCAGGTGGCGTAGCTTACGACCATGGGCCTAATGGTCGTGTTTGGGCTACTGGAGATGCTTTGCACTTTGCAACAAACGACAGGCTTTATGGTTTGCAAGGAACTCCGGCTACGGGTGGAGATAACACCAACAGCATTCTTATTGACCTTGATGAAGACCTTGTGAGCCCGGACAAGACGTGGATCGGTGATGTCGAAATCCCTTGTCCCGAAGGCTCGTACGTGCAGGCAATTTTCTCGACCGGTATTGCTTGCGTAGGCGCAACGACTACATTCAACAATACTTCTTTGGGCGCAACGACTTATCTATGGAATTTTGGCGACGGCACGGCAAATAGTACTGCTCAAAATCCGACACACGTTTATGCTGCTGCTGGAACTTACAACGTCACGTTATGCATCAACGGAGGCGCTTCGTGTGTGACGCATCAGGTAACGGTGAAACCTGCGCCTGCTGTGCCTGTGGTCACTGGCCCGACAAATCTATGCGCGGGATTGAATGCAAATTATTCAATCCCGACACAAGGCGGCGTTGCCTATTCGTGGGGGATTATTGGCGGTACGATCAATGGCGGGCAAGGTACAAATGCTATCAACGTCACCTGGGGAGCCAGCGGAGGTGTGTTGATGATCACTGTTTCAAACAAAGGCGGGTGTTCCAGTTCAGTGACGATTCAGGTTTTGCCCTGCCCCGTGGATGATTGCTGTGTGAATAGATTGGCAGATAGCTTACCGGCCAGCAGTTTTGTATATCAGGGAGGCGGCAATTACCTGATCAAGCCTGTGTTAACCGGAGGCGCAGTGGCCAAGAAAGTAACCGTTGACGTAATCAGCACGGCGATAACCTCGGCGAGTTGTGGTACAGGGACTGGCCCGACCAACAGCTACGTCATTAGCGCGAGCAATAGTCTGCCGGCAGGATTTACGCAATCAGTGCCAGTTCCTTATTCGCACGAAGCAATCTGGAGTTCGGCAGGACAATCCCTTGCAGGTGGCGTCAGTTTCCCGTTAAACATCCAGCTTCCTGCCCCGCCAGGCTTTCCGTGCAGTGATGTTGTGACGATTTGCATTCGCTATACGGTCACTGATGTGAATTGCAGGACTTGCGAAATTATTCGGTGCTATTCGTTCAAGCGCACTGGCATCCCTAATGATGAACATCTGCCCAATCAGGATTCGTCATTGAATATCGGAGATAATGCAAAGACCGAGGTGATTGTGAAGCGACAGTGATGGTTAATTCGATCAAAACCCGGCCAAAGCTGGTTGGAGTCAAATGGGGGCAGCAATGCCCCCATTGTCGTCAAAACTGGAGGACGACGAAACTTTCTGTGACGTGAAAGTTCGGTTGTTCAGTCAGCGTAGGCGAGTAGGTCAGATATTGGCGTTCGCCGTTCAGGCGGCTGATGCGAAACAGATTGGCGTGCCAAACATCGCCGATTTTCGGCGCGCAACCAAACGCTGTGAAGGGAATTGCCATCACTACGCGCCAGATTTTTTCGGCTGAGAGGATTTCGGCAACAGTTCGCATTCCGCTTTTCCATTCCCAGTCGTGCCACATGCGCGCTCCTGACGGAGCAAGCTCGACCAGCAAGTCGCACCATTGGCCGGTCGGCGCGGCTTCAAATTCGCGGTAATACTTGTCGTGAGGTTCAATTGGCGAACTGATGAAAGCTTCGCACACGTCACGATCCCACAGCGCGTGACGTTCTTCGTTGAGATTGAATTCTTCATCAACGTCAAGTTCGGTGTAACCGCACTCGAAGCCGAGCAGAATTTCTTTCTCGCTCCACAGCACTCTTGCTGTTGTGTGAAGTTCAGTCGGTGCTGGCTTGCCTTGCCAGTTGCGGTTGATGGTCAGCGGTTGAGCCTGTTGCCAACATTCGTGATTGAAGTCGGTCGTCAGTTCAGGCGATGGGTGATAAGTGGCTAAAATTTTCAACTCGGCCATCATCTTTCTCCGCGATAGCGAAAAGGCCGCCAGAGTTTTCTGACGGCCTTTTCGGTTTCGGCGATGGGCACAGCAGGATTTGAACCTGCGACTTCTGCCGTGTGAAGACAGCACTCTACCACTGAGTTATGTGCCCGAATTTTCAACGCCCGCTTAAAGGCTGTCCTCAAGCGAGCGCG
This sequence comes from Acidobacteriota bacterium, assembly GCA_017991275.1. Taxonomy (GTDB): domain Bacteria; phylum Acidobacteriota; class Blastocatellia; order RBC074; family RBC074; genus RBC074. The sequence goes on along the minus strand of JAGNMH010000026.1, from coordinate 9,932 downwards.
CATACTAGCAAACGGTTTGAGAAAGCGTCAACGGTGGGAAAAGTCGCTCAGTAATTGCCAGGAGCGCCGCTGCCTGCGACTTTCACGCCTTTTGATTCCTGAACGATTTTGACGCCTGCGCTGGCTCCGATGCGCGTGGCTCCGGCGGCGATCATTTCTTTGGCTCCGGCCAAATCTTTAACGCCGCCAGCGGCTTTGACGCCCAATTCTGCACCGACTGCTTTTCGCATCAATTCAATGTCGGCGACTGTCGCGCCGCCTTTGCTGAAACCGGTCGAAGTCTTGACGAAATCGGCTCCGGCTTCTTTGGCCAAAACGCTGGCGCGAACTTTTTCGTCATCGGTCAACAAAGCGGTTTCGATGATGACTTTGACGATGGCGCAGGCTTCGTGAGCGGCTTCGACCACGGCGGAGATGTCGCGTTTGACCAATTCGTCGTTGCCGGATTTCAAAGCGCCGATGTTGATGACCATATCAATTTCGGTTGCGCCGTCGAAAATCGCTCGGCGAGTTTCAAACGCCTTCACATCTGGCGTGGTCGCGCCGAGCGGGAAGCCAATCACCGTGCAGGTTTTTACCGGCGACCCGTGCAACCTGAATGCGCATTCTTTGACCCAGGTCGGATTCACGCAGACCGAAGCGAAACTGTAAGCGCGGGCTTCGTCGCAAAGCTTTTCGATCTCAGCGCGCGTGGCTTCGGGTTTCAGCAAGGTGTGGTCAATGTATTTGCCAACGTCTGCCGAAGCCGCAGCCGCTTGTCCCCAAGTGACGCCAATCCGCGAAGCTCCGGCCTGCAAAGCGCAGGCGATGTGATGCGGACTGCATTCGCCATAATTTACTGAAGCTTCGCCGCCGGCTTGGAGCCGGGCGACAATCATATCGGTGATTTGCTCGATCAGTTTTTCCAGGTCTGAATTCATGTTTGAAATTTGTCTTGGTGGCAGAGTCAGTACCGCGACCGGTAGGGAGCGCACATTCAAGCGAGACCCGCTTGCTACCGCGCGCGGTACCGATCCGATTAGCAGCAGCCTTTGCGCGGGCGCTCATCGTTGATTGGTTGACCGGTTAAGTAACCGCGCAGCACGGCACGCGCGATTTGCCAGATGCGACGAAGCCAGTGGGACGATTTGCCAAATTGTCCCACTGATCCTGCTGATTGGTTGCAGATGTGCGAATTGTTTTCCATAGCTTTTCACTGTCAGACAAGCCCGCTTGCTTACGCGCGCGTACTGTACCGGTCTTTTCTGATTTGATCTAGCGTACAGTCAGCGGCGGCGGCTCCGGTGAAGTCAGCGGATCGAAGAATCCGTAAAATCGTGTCAGCAAAGCCGCGTTGCCCTGAATTTTGACTTCGCCGGATTGCAGCGCGGCAATCATCGTGATTTGCCGCGCGATAAGTTTTTGCATCGTCGCCAGCGAGATGGCCAAAGTCGCATCCACTTTGGTCGGCAAGCCTTCGTGAACCTGAGCCACGCCGCGACGAACTTCCAGCGCGTAGGTTTCGCCGGTGTCGGTTATGGCAAACGCGACAGTGATATGGGCATCGGCGCTTTTTACCGGATCAAGCCGCACGGTCATGGCCTCAAAGAATTTGCTCAGCGGCAATTGCCTCATGATTTCCGGCGCAGCCAGGCTCGCCATTGTTCCGGCAGCGACGGCTTTATTCAGTGTTCCGTCAAGTTCGCGCGCCGAAGTGATGTACCAATTTCGCCAGTTGGAGTTCGCCGTTTTGTAAGCCAGTTGGCGCAAAGCGTCGGCTTTCAGCTTGCGCGCTTCCTGGTCGTCTTTGTTCGTGCGAATGACGTGAGTCAGCAACTCCGCTGTCCATTGATGATCGCCTTTGTCGAAAGCGGCTTTGGCGGCTTTGAAGACTGCATCGCGTCCGCCCATCAATTCAACGTAGCGTTTGGCTTGCTCAACGCGCGGAGTCGGGTCAAGCGTCGTCGGGTCGCCGTTGAACCAACCCAGGTAGCCAAAATAAATCTGCCGCACGGAATGTTTTACCGTGCCGTAAAACTCGCCAAGCCAGGGATGATTCGCCAGATGTGGCGGCAATTGCGACACGACTTCTGCGATTTCATCCGGCGTCAGGCCTTTGTTCATTTGCCGCACGGTTTGATCGTGGACGTACTGAATGGCGTCGCGGTAAGCCGTCAACATTTCTTCGATCTGGTCTTTGCCAGACATTGGCCGCCCGTGCGAAGGCGCAATGAATTCAGGCTGCAATCGGCGCATCATATCAATCGTCTTGAACCATTTGACCGGGTCGCGGTAAGCCGTCCCGCGCAGCGTGTGAACGTTCGGGAAGGTTTCACCCTGGATGACTTCGGCAGTTTGCAGCAGCTTTTGCTCCGGCAACCAGACGATGATTTCGTCGTCGGTTTCGCTGGGAGCATAAATCAACCGCATTTTCACACCGGCAATTTCGACATCCAGCGAATCTTTGAAAGTTTTGGTCGGCGTGATAAAGCTTCGCTGGCCGACGACAAGCTGAGGCCCTATGCCTTGGTGAATCTTTCCTTGCGGACCGCTTTCCAGCAACACACCGAACGAATACGTCGAACGCAAGCCCAAAATCGGGGCGATGACACTGGCATTGCTGATGACCGTGTTCATCATCGTTTCGTGGGCGTAAATGTCCACCTTTCCGGCTTTGACGTCTTCTTCGGTGGTGAAGGCTTTGACGCCCATTGTGTGGTCAGTGTGGTTGTGAGTGTAAATCACCGCTTTGACGGGTTTGTCGCTGAATTTGCGAAGCTCCGCAAAAGCGGCTTTGGCGGCGTCAACTGATTCGGTGACGTCAACTATGATGACGCCATCACGCCCAACGACCATTATCACGTTGGCCAACCCAAACCCGACAGCCGAGTAAACGTTGTCAGTAACCTTGTAAACCTGTTGAGCCATCTTCTTTGAATGTTCTGTCATTCGCGGATTGACGGACGGAGCGGGTTTGTCGTCCGCCAGATTTTTGCCGGTTTGAGCGAACGCCACGGGCGAAGCCAGAATCAGCATTGCAACGAACAAAAAGAATCTTTTCATCGGTTTTCTCACTGAGGCTAGATCAGATTTCATTGTAGGCTTTGGTTTTTACAAATTCACCGATCCGAGCGATTGCCTGGCGGCCTTCGGTCAGCATCGGGTGAAAGTAATGCCAGACGTGAATCATCTCCGGCCAGATTTCCAAAGTGGATTCAACGCCGCTGGCTTTGGCGGTTAAATCCAGGCTGATCGAATCGTCGTAAAACGGCTCAGCTCCACCAACCTGAATCAACAATGGCGGCAAGCCTTTCAAATCCGCAAATACGGGCGAAACCAGTGGATGCCGAACATTTTTGTCATCGGTTAAATACAGTTTCACATAACCAGCCAGCCGGTCGCGCGTGGCGATGGCTTCGGCGTTGGCGGAGTAACTTGCTCCGGCCAGCGTCAGATCAACCCACGGAGAGAGACAAACGCCAGCAGCAGGCATCGGCAATCCGGCTTCCCGCAGTTTGAGCATGGTGGCAATGGTCAAACCGCCTCCGGCTGAATCTCCGGCGATGGTGATTTGGTTGGGCGCAAAGCCCTGATCCAGCAACCAGCGATAAGCGGCGACTGAATCTTCGACGGCGGCTGGGAATGGATATTCAGGAGCCAGACGGTAATCCAGTGCGAAAGCTGCGGCGTTTGTCGCTTCGCTCAGCGCAGCAACCAAATGTCTGTGCGAACGCGGCGAGCAGAAGACGTAGGCTCCTCCGTGCAGGTAAAGCAGCGCTGCGTCATTGCGCGTGCCGTTGGCTTTGACCCATTCGCCTTTGAAGTCGAGCCGGGAAACCGGCTCAACTTTCAAACCTTCGAGTAAAGGGAACTGATCGCCAGCTTCGTTGTCAATGCGGCGACGTTCGGCAATTGGCAGTGTTTTGGTGTCGGCCTGGCTGGCCAGTAACGCGAGCAAATTTTGAAGTTCAGTATTCATTACCGGAGCATTGCTTGGGGGATGGCGATATCCGCGATTCAAAAAAGGCGGCGGATTCACGGCCAGGCTCCGCGCATCCGCCGCTTGTAATCTACAACGAGTTCAATTGAGATTTAATATACCAGCTTCAAACCGAACTGAATGCGACGAGGATCAAACGCCGCAGTGAAGCCCAGCGGTTGTGTGATCGCACGGTCGCGTCGTCCCGTCAGCCGAACTGTGCCGGCATTGTAATCGGGCGAGGTAATGTCCGCGCCGAGCACATCGTTGACAGATGCAAAGTTTGTCCGGTTGAACAAATTTGTGGCTTCGACCAGAAATTCGACGCGCGCCGGGTTGTCGCTCTTGAACCGAAACGCCTTGGTGAACCGCACATCAACTGCCTTGTAATTCGGCCCCAGGCCCGTGTTGCGTCCGATGTAAATCAGCCGATCGTTGGTGTGCGTGTCGCCATTCGTATCGCTGCCGGTGTATAGCGTGAACGGAATGCCGCTACGCAAAGAAATGATCGGGCTGATCGAAATGTCGCGCAGAGCGTAGTTTTTGAAAGGACTGGTGAAGACTCCGCTCAGCACGAAATTGTGGCGAATGTCGAAGCTGGACAAGCTGCGTTCCAGATTCAGCCGCGTCGGGAACGCAGCCGCGAAACCGGAGTTGTAATCGGTGATGTCGTCAATTGTCTTGCTCCAGGTGTAATTGGCCTGGAACTGGAAGTAATCGCTAAACCGTTTGGTCAGGCTGGCCGTCATTCCGTGGTAGATGGAATTGGCGGTTGATTCGTAATTGTTGACCTGTGCGGCAGTCGGATCAACACGAACGTAAGCCGGGCCGAAAGCCGCTCCGCGAGCGTTTGCTGTTGCCGCCTCACGGTAATTGACCTGATGAGAACGCTGAATATGAACTCCACGATACATTTGATAAGCCACATCCAGGCTCAGGTCTTTGGCAATCTGGCGCTGAATGCCCAGATTGGCCTGGGCCGTGTAGGTGTTCTTGTAATCGGGGTCAGCCTGGAAAATGACGCGGTTTGTTGCGCCGCGTCCGGTGTTGATGCCGATGGCGTTGAAATCGGCCTGGCTCAGCGCCTTCAACGGCAACTTGCCCGCGGCCAAACCTGCCGCCCATAACACAGCCGGAGATTTCGCTCCATCTGAAGCTGTCGGCAAAACCTGATTGATGTAATTGCCGCTGTCGTTCAGCAAGTTGGTGACGTAAACGACCTGATAATTGACCGGCGCGTAATACAAACCTCCGCCGCCCCGCAACACGGTTTTGTGATCGCCAAACAAATCCCAAGCAAAACCCAGGCGTGGCGAAAAGTAAGTGCCGTGCGGAATGGGCGCAGGTTCTCCGTCGTAATCAACGCGCGCACCGAAATCCAAAGTGAATCGTTGTTTCACTTTCCAGCTATCCTGGGCAAACACGCCGAAGTATTGAGCCGTGTCGGTCCACAGCGGATTGTTGAAACCTTGACGAACGGTGACGGGCAGTCCGCGGTTGAAGGATTGCAAACCACTGAAGGTCGGAACGCCAGCGCCCGCCGCGCCAACGAATGCCGCCTGGTCTGCCGCCGGAACTGCCAATGTGATCGGAAAAACTCCGGACGAAAATTGCCAGTCGCCTGAAAACCACAGTTCGTTGCGCACGGTGTATTTCACCGGGCGATATGAAGCTCCGGCCTTCAGTGTGTGACTGTTTTTTATCAGGCTGACAATGTCTTCAAACTGATAGCGGTCCTGCTGGGTGCGGAAAGGAGAGGTGAAGTCACGCCCAAAGCTGCCGAACGCGCCAGGATCAATCAGCAGCGAAGTCGAATCCGGGGTGACCGGTTCGGTGAACGCCTTGTTGCGCGGCGAAAACTGCACGCGAAGCGTGTTGACGATGCTGGAACCGAAGTTGTGGTTCCAGGTCGCCAGCGTGGTGTAATCGCGCACGGTCAGGGTGTTGGTGCGATTCGGCGCAACCAGATTGCTGGCTCCCAACTGGCCGTTAAAGTTGCGCGAATAATTGAAACGCGCGGTGATCGTGTCGCGTTCGCCCAGATTGTAATCAACTTTGGTAATCCAGTAATTCAGGCGGTCACGGTTCAGGAACGAGCCTTCGTTGGACTTCAGCAGATTCCAGGTGGTCGGATAAGTCGTAGCGTTGGTGGTCAGCGCATTCCGCAAAGCGGTTGAAATGCGTCGCACGTTCGCATCCGTTGAAGCGTCAAGTCGTGTCAGCAAGGCCGCCTGAGCGGCTGTCGGATTCAGGAACGGGCTGTTCGTATAGCTGCGAACCTGGCCAATGTCAGATTTTTGTTTTTCGTAGCTGGTGAAGAAAAACAATTTGTTTTTCACGATTGGGCCGCCCAGCGTAAAGCCTGGAGAAACCTGTTGATTGAAAGGTTTCTTTTCGCCGGGCCGGAAGTTGACCGGATTGTGCCCCGACGTTTTTTGAGAGCGATAATAAACATAACCGCTGCCGTGGAGTTGATTGGTTCCGCTTTTGATTACCACGTTGACCGATGTGCCGGAGGTGAATCCGTTTTCCGCCGAAGTGCCGTTGCGATTGACCTGAAATTCCTGGACGGCTTCCGGGCTGACGAAAAAGCGCAACTGGCCGGAGCCAAATTCGTTCTCGCCGCCGTCAACCGTAATCAAATTGCTGCGTCCATTGCTGCCGCCGATTGAAAACCCCGAGCTTCCAAAGTTGAACCGGGCGCCGCTTTGCACGCGCGGAGCCGCAGAACTGGACACACCCGGCAACGTGAAAACGTATGAGGTGAAATCGCGCCCGACGTTTGGGAGGTTCTGAATCTGTTTGCTTTCGATGGTGTTGGCTTGCTGGGTTCGTTCGACTTCGATCAGCGGAGATGAAGAAGTGACTGTGACTTCGTTTGTCACCTTGGCAACATCCAGCTTGATGTCGTAAGAGGCAATTTGACCAACCGTAAGCTGGGCATCTTTGATCAGATATTGAGCAAAGCCCTGAGCCTGAATGCTGATTTCATACAACCCCGGGCGCAAAGCCAGGATTTGAAACTCGCCCTGGGCATTGGTTGTGTCGGAGCGAACCGTGCCTTGATCCAAACTTTTTGCCGTTACCGCAGCGCCGGAAACGACTGCTCCCTGTTGATCGGTGACGATTCCTTTGACCGTTGCCGAAGAAACGTCGGCCTGACCATAAGCAAAAACACTAACAGCGCAGGTCAGAACCATTATGGCCATGAAGCGCAAAAATGATGGACTCATATTTCCTCCTGTATTTTAGGAAAAGTTGTACTGACGGATTTGAGTTTGTAGCTAGTTCAGTGAAGCCAGAATGCGATCTTGATTTAATTTCAATCGCTTGCTTTCGTTGTTGAGAGAAGTTAGTGCAAAGCGCCTTTACTGATGAAGTGTTTACAACCTCAAAATAGTCTTGGCCGAATTGAAAATCAAGAGGGGGTTAAGTCTCTTATTCGCCTTGCGCCGAACACGTAAACCAACAGCCCGCAAGTCAGCAAAAATGCCACGGACCCGATCAAGTTGGCTTCGAATTTGAAAACGTTTTCGATTGTTGGCGGAGGAATGAAACAGGCCAGGGTCGCCACTCCAACCACAATCAACCCGGCGAAACTCAGCAAGTCGCGGCGGCGATTCGGTTCAAGGCTTAACCGTCTCCACGCCAGCAACAGGTAAACATAAGTCACCATCACCAATACAATCGAAGCTCCCAGCAAAGCCAGATAAGCGTCTTTCAGCGTCGTTCCCCAGACGTTGACGAAAATCAGCAGGCTGGCAATCGAGGACTGAACCAGCAGGGCGACATAAGGTGTGCCGTAACGCGGATGAACGGCGGCAAAAGCCTTTGGCAAATAACGATCAATGCCGATGGCGAACGGCACACGAGCAGGCGCTGCCAGCCAGGCGGCTCCGCTGCCCATCAATCCAATCAGTTCAACCAATACAACCAGTGAAGCCAGCCACGCCAGTTTGCCAGTCGGCGAAATCACGGAGTTAATCGCTTGCAGATGGCCGAAGATCGGACTGGGATCGTTGATTCCAAGAAAAGCCACGGCAGCAAAAGTCAGCAGGTAACAAGACGCGACCGCCGTTCCACCGACTTTCAGCGAACGCGAAATTTCTCGTTGAGGCGTTTCAGTTTCGTCGCTCATTGCCGAACCCAGATCGAGTCCGACCAGCGCGTTCATCACAAAAGGCCACAATGCCAACGACGGCCACAAACCCAATGAAGGTGAAGAAGGCGCAGACGCCTGTCCGCTGCTGAGTTTCCATATTGCCGCCGCCAGAATCGCCACGGCTGCGCCCAAGCGCCCGAACGCGCCTATGTTTTGCAGCCACTTGCCTTGCCCTAAACCGAAAATGTGCAACAACGCCGACAGCCACAAGGCGGCTGAGGCAATGACGGTCACGACCAGCGGATTTGTATCCAGCCATGCAGTGCTTTCCCCACCCAACAGCGAAGCGACTCCGACAATGGCCAAAAACACCGTCGGCACATAAAGAAAAGTGTTGACCCAATAACACCAGCCGCAAACGAAGCCGTGAAAATCTCCCATGGCCATTCGCGTCCAGGCATAAACGCCGCCTTCGCGCGGATGCAGCGAAGACAGGTCGCTGATCGCCGCCGAATACGGCAGCAGAAAAGCAAGGATCGCCACCGCCCAAAACACCAATCCCACCCATCCCAGCGGCAGGGTCTGGGCCAGCGTGCTGGGCGTATAAACGGCAACGATGTTAAGCAGGATCAAGTCGCGCAAACTAAGAGCGCGCTTTAATTTGACGGATGAAGTGATGGCGGAACTCATTGATTGCGTTCGTAAGCGAGTATGAAGAAAGGAGTGTTGTCGAAGTTCGCTCCTTGTCGCTGGGTTTGAGGTTGAGGCGCCTCAAAGCGTTTGACCAGGTGATAGTTTTCAGTAATCCATCGCATCAACTCTCTGTTGTAATCAGCGCCAAAAACCCGGTCTCGGAATTCCGAAGTAATCAGATTGGCAACCAGAACCAATGGCACATGGCGGGATTTGATTCGCTCAATGGCGTCAAATTCTTTTTCATCGGTCAGAAATCCTGGGTGAACTATTTCTTCGCGCAGCGGGTAAGGGCGCGCGGCAAGAAAGTTGATCGTCGTCGCCACAGGCAAAGCCAGGACGTATTCACCCGGCTTGGTTCGCTCGTCGGCAAAGCGAATTGCAGCCTGCAAGGGTTCGCCAATTTCCGGCAAAGTCACAAAACTGCCGCGAGTCGAATGGACTTCAAAGGTATTGATCTTGCGAAAGCGTCTGGCGGAATTGGCTGCCATCAGGACGACCAGTAACGCAATCAAACAAACGGCGACTCGGCTGACGTTCAGCCGAATGTGCGGTGACGGAGCCAAAAACATTGGCGTGGCTCTGAACAACAGGTACAGGAAAACTACGATCAAGGTCGGAATGAAAAATGGCGTGTACGGCCCCGTAGTTGTGACGTTAAGCAAAGCCCGCAAAATCGAAAACAAGCTGAACACAGCCAAGGCAAACAGGGTTCGTTGTTCGGTTGAAACCGTCTGCCTAAGTTTCCAAGCTTTCCAGATTCGCCCGCCGATGACGCCAATCACCACCGGCAAAGCAAAAATCGCCGATGCAAATGGCGTCACATCGTCAGGAACTTTCAAAAATTTGATCGAGGCTTCCCACAAAATTCCAGCGATCAACAAAACCAGTGCGCTCAGTCGCAGCGAATGCAACCACTCCTGTTTGTTGCTGGCGCTTCTAAAAGACAAGGCAGAGCCGACCAGCGCGGTGACCCCAGCCCAGATTCCAAACACAGCAATGCCCGCCAGAGAAAACCACAACGAAGTCGGCAGCTTGGCCAAGCCGCTGATGTGCCGGTTGAAGTAAATCAGTTGTGGCGGCATGTTTGTGAACAGCACGTGATTGTCGTTCAGTAAGACCGAAAGCGGCGTCTGACTGAGGATCAATCCGTAACTGACGACGAAGATGGCAATCACC
>JAGNMH010000549.1 GCA_017991275.1 Acidobacteriota bacterium | reverse complement strand
CCAATCGTTTCTGGCACATTCAACCTTACTGTTACCGCCACTGACGCCAATGGTTGCACAGGCGCCAGGGCATATTCACTGATCGTCGCTTGTCCGACAATAACGCTGTCGCCGACGACTTTGCCCAATGGGTTGGTCGGTTCGGCTTACAACCAAACAGTCACAGCCGCTCCCGCATTGAACACAGGCAGTTACAGCTACGCCGTCACCACGGGCAATCTGCCTGCGGGTTTGTCGCTGAATCCGGCCACCGGAGCGATTACCGGAAACCCGACGACCGGAGGAACATCAAATTTTACGATCACCGCGCTCGGTTTGGGATGCAGCGGCAATCAGACTTACTCGCTGTTCATACAGCCGCTCTGCCCGACCGTCACCGGTATCAATCCAACCAGTGGAGTTGTCGGAGCCAGCGTCACCATCACCGGCACGAACCTGGCCGGTGTGGATTCGGTTAAGTTTGCCAGCGGTGTTTCGGCGACGTTCACGGCTGTCAGTAATACTCAAATTACAGCGACGGTTCCGACCGGAGCTGTGACAGGAGCAATCACCGTCAGCAAACAGTTTTGTTCGGATGCGGCTTCGGCGGCTTACACGGTTTTGCCGACTCCGACGATTACCCTGTCGCCATCGTCGCCGCTGATTGGCGTCGGCAGAACGGCTACTTACACAATAGCTATTAGCCCGGCGTTGCCGACGGCCATCACTCTGTCGCTGAGTTCATCCAATCCGGATGTCGCCGCTGTGCCGTTAAATCCTTCGATTCCTGCCGGACAGGCTTCGGCACAATTCAACGTGGTTGGGGGTTCGGCGGGGACAGCAACCATTACCGCCGCTGTTCCTGCGCTGTACGGAAGCGGCAGTGCCCTGTCCAACTTGACCGTCGCTGCCGGGTTTGAGGGCGATGTTTCGCCTAGACCGAACGGAGATGTAAACGGACAAGTCACCATCACAGATTGGAATCAAGTTGGTCGCTTTATCGCCGGGTTGGATTCCGTCGCCCTTGGCAGCGAGTTTCAAAGAGCCGATTGCGCTCCGCGCGGCACGCTGGGCGATGGCCTGTTGACTGCCAGAGATTGGGTTCAGGCCGGACGTTATGCAGCAGGGCTTGACCCGGTTGTTGGAATGGGCGGCGCAACCGCTCCGGCGACCTTGGTGGCGAACGAAGATTCGTCTTCGTTCAATGCCGCAGCGGCTTCATTGATTCGCGCTGAATTGGTCCAGAATAAATCGCTGTCCGTCGGCAAAGACCAGCAAGTCATCAAACTCACAGCGCAAGGCGGTGAAAACGCACTCAGTTTCAGTTTGATGTTCCAGCCGTCATTATGGAAATTCTCGATTGCCGAGTTGACCGATGAAACGGCTGGCGCAACATTGATCGTCAACCACGAACAGGCGGCTGAAGGAAGGCTGGGATTTATGTTTGCTTACCCGACCGGCAAAACTCTTTCGGCGGGCCAATACAATCTGTTCACGGTGACTTTTGAACCTGTGACAAATTCCGCCGAATCATTGTTCGTCGGTTTTGGCGATCATCCGACAGCGCGTGAAATCAGTGACGCAAGCGCCAATCGTTTGCCGTCAAGCTTTGCCGCTGATTACAGCCTTGCCGGTTTGGCGGTGTGTTCAAACGTTTCTGCCGCCAGCTTTGCCCCCGACCGTTTGGCAGGTGAACAAATTATCGCGGCCTTCGGCTCTGACCTGGCGGCAATGGTGGCAACAACGCCGACTTTGCCGTTGCCAACTTCGCTTGCCGGAACTTCGGTAAGAATCACCGACAGCAAAGGCGTCGAACGTCAGGCCGGGTTGTTCTTTGTTTCGCCCGGACAGATCAATTACCTGCTACCCGCAGGTTTGGCCGAAGGCGTTGCTCGTGTGACGATTTCGACCACAGGCAAAACATCAGTCGGCTTGATTGACATTGCTACGATTGCTCCAAGCCTGTTCACCGCCAACTCCGACGGGCAAGGCCTGGCCGCGGCAGTGTTGCTTCGCATTCGCGCCGACGGTTCGCAGAGTTACGAACCTGTCTCGCAATTCGATTCAACCAGCAAACGCTTCGTCGCCGTGCCGATTGAATTCGGCGGATCAGGTGAACAACTCTTTCTCTTGTTGTACGGAACCGGGCTTCGTCATCTTGAAAGTCGTACGATCAAGGCCAAGGTTGGAGACACAGAAACTCCGACGCCGTTTGCCGCAGCAGCGGCAGGCTTCGCCGGACTGGATCAAATCAACCTGAACTTGCCACGAAGTTTGACCGGACGCGGCGAGGTTGAAATCAAACTGACGATTGACGACCGTCCGGCCAATACGGTCAAAGTCGTTGTTCGTTGAGAGAATAAGTGGCGCGAACCGTCGGCTTGCATCTTTCCGTCGTTGCCATATGTACAACCCGGTGATCTACGATTGGCTTTTGGCCGAGACGCAAACTGACAGTTCGCGCTACAATTTTTTTATGACCAAAGAAGAAGCTCGCGCACAATTTACCGAAATCGTTGCTTGTGATGAGGACAAGCTGGAACTTGATCGCGCCGCGTTGTTGATTGCCGCCGAAGAATATCCGCGTTTGAATGTCGAAGAATATCTTTCGCTGCTGGATGAGTTTGGCGAACAGGCCCGCGCCCGTGACGATTTTTTCGCCAATCCGCTTAACCGGGTCATGCGATTGAGCAATATGTTGTTTGATGAATTCGAATTTCGAGGCAATGTCGGGAATTATTACGACGCCCGGAACAGCTTTTTGAATGATGTAGTTGACCGTCGCATCGGCATCCCGATAACTCTTTCGGTGTTGATGATCGAAGTCGCCCGACGAACCGGGTTGAAGCTATTCGGGGTGGGAATGCCAGGTCATTTCATCGTCAAGTACATTGACGATGAGCAGGAAATTTTTGCCGATCCTTTTCACGGCGGACGCATCGTGAACGAAGATCGTTGCCGCCAGATGGTCGAAGAGATGTACAGCGGCCAGATGCCTTTTCACCCATCGTTTCTGCGAGCAGTCACCAAAAAACAAATCCTGACGCGAATGCTGCAAAACCTGAAAGGCGTTTACTCCCAGGCCAGAGACCATTTCAAAACCCTTGGATTGACTGAGCGAGCCTTGTTGATAACACCTGATTCAGCGACTGAAATTCGTGATCGTGGGTTGAGCTGTTTTGCACTGGGAAGATATGTCGAAGCCCGCGCAGATTTTGAGACTTACCTGCACCGGGAACCGCAAGCCGATGACGCCGCCAGAATAAAATCCCTGTTGGCACAATTACGACAACGCCAGGCCCAGTTGAATTGATTTCGCCCCCACTTTGTCACCACTACTGCCGTTTACGCGACACCCCGCGCATAAAAAAAGCCGCAGGCCAATTCGGCCTGCGGCTTTTGTTTTACAACCATTGCCGGTTTATTGGCAGTGGTTGTTGGGATCCGTGCCATTCATCAACACCAAGATGGCGGCGATTCTGGCCATATCGTTCTGACGATTTTCAATCAAAGACAATCTGGCTTCATTCAAGATGTCCTTGAGCAGCGTCGTTCTGCCCAACGTCACTCCATTGTCCAGTTGCACCGGATCGAAAGTAATGCCGTAACAGAGCAACGGGCTGTTCATTACGCCAGGAGAACTGCCGCCATTTACAGCCGCCAGACTGATCTGGGTGGCAACGTATTGTTGGTTGAGCATGGCCATTGGAGAACTGCCTCCGCGCAATGCCCGACGAACATCAATCAGATTGCTCTGAATCGAAACCGGATTATTAAAGTTGACTCCACCAATGATGACGCTGCCATTGGGCAGGCGGTTGATGTTAATCACGTAATAAGTCGCCGACTGCATGCAGGTCGTCTGGCAACTCAACGCCGTGATCGGGAAAGACAGACTGTTTGATCCGCCTCCGCCTGGAGCCGGATTGACAACAACTATGTCAGCCAAGCCAGCATTGGCCACCTGCTCAGCCGCAATTTGCACTCTCAATTCAGTCGGACTGACAAAAGTCGTCGGGCGCGCCACACCGCCAAAAACCACAAACGCCCCCGGTACGAAATTCGTCCCCGTCACTGTCAGCGCAAAATCGCTATCACCTGCAATCGCTCCGTTCGGGCTGAAGCTTATCAGCATCGGCACAGGGTTTGGAGTTGAACTGATCGCCAGTGTCAAACTGTTCGATGAGCCTCCGCCCGGAGCCGGGTTCGTTACGGTGATAATCGCCGAACCAACATTGGCCACGTCAGCAGCCGAAATTTGAGCGAACAATTGCGATGCGCTGAAAAACGCTGTTTGACGCGGGCTGCCGTTGATATTGACAACCGCGCCCGGAACAAAATTCGCTCCGTTTATTGTCAGCGTGAAATTCGGGCTGCCCGCAGCCACAACTGACGGAATCAGACTGGTCAGCACAGGCACGGGATTTGGTGGATTGATCGTAAAGTTAAGCGGGTTGGATGTGCCGCCACCCGGAGCCGGGTTGGTCGCCGTGACAACAGCCGTTCCCTGATTGGCAACATCGGCAGCAGTGATTTGCGCTCGAAGCTCAAGACTGCTGACAAACAAAGTCGCCCGCGGACTGCCATTCCAATTGACCACGGCGTTC
>JAGNMH010000025.1 GCA_017991275.1 Acidobacteriota bacterium | reverse complement strand
AAAATTCTGGTGGATCGCGACGACCAGGGTTATCTGCTGCAACTGTTCACCAAACCGGTCGAAGATCGTCCGACTCTGTTTTTTGAAATCATCCAGCGCAAAGGCGCGCAAGGTTTCGGCAAAGGTAATTTCAAGGCTCTGTTTGAAGCCATCGAACGCGAACAGGCGCTACGCGGCAATCTGGTATGATGCTTTTCGGATTCCCCGCTGTTTGAGGAGTCCCAAAATTTCAAACACAAGAGGGATTCTTATGAGCAAGAAGCTGAAGATTATCTTGGCCGTTGTGGCTTTGGTTGTTTTGATCGTTGGCGGATTCGCCGCTTATACCTGGAGCGCGCTGCATTTGAGTTATTCCAGCGGCGAACGCGCCGGTTACGTGCAGAAGCTGTCGAAAAAGGGCTGGGTCTGCAAAACCTGGGAAGGTGAACTGGCTATGGTTTCCATGCCCGGAACCGCGCCTGAAATCTTCTACTTCAGCGTTCGCAACGATGCCGTGGCGGATAAACTCAACCAGTCGTTGGGCAAACGCGTCGCCATTCATTACGAACAGCACAAAGGCGTTCCCAGCAAATGCTTCGCTGAAACGGAATACTTCGTCACCGAAGTCAAAACCGTTGAGTAACCAGCATGCCTGATCCGACTTTCAAACCGCTGACAAGCTGGCGCGAATTCCAGCCAGACGAAATGCTTCGCCGCGCTGCGGAGTTTCGCCAGCAGATGCAACGCCGCCGCACGGTTCGCTACTTTTCCAGCCGGACCGTTCCGCGCGAAGTGATCGAAGATTGTTTACTGACAGCCGGAACGGCTCCGAGCGGCGCGAACTTGCAGCCCTGGCATTTCGTCGTCGTCAGCGATCCCGCGATCAAACATCGGATTCGCGTCGAAGCCGAAAAAGAAGAACACGAGTTTTACACGCGAAAAGCTCCGCAAGAATGGCTGGATGCGCTGGCTCCGCTGGGCACGGACGAGCACAAACCCTTTCTGGAAACTGCGTCTTACCTGATCGTCATCTTCGCGCAAAGTTACGGCTTGCTGCCGGACGGGCGAAAGGTGAAAAACTATTACGTCCAGGAATCCGTGGGCATCGCCACCGGAATGTTAATCACCGCAATTCACAATGCCGGACTGGTTTCGTTGACGCACACGCCAAGCCCGATGGGTTTTCTGAACGAGATTCTGGGACGGCCAGCCAACGAAAAACCGTTTCTGATTTTGGTTGTGGGTTATCCGGCTGAAGACGCCGTTGTGCCCGACATCGGCAAAAAACCCTTGGAAGAGATCGCCTCTTTTCTGTAAGGTGTAGCGCGAACTGTTAGTTTGCGTCTTCCGCCAAGCATGCTCTGCGATGCCGGATGCCAACTTCACTACGACGCAAGCTGACAGCTCGCGCTACAACGACAATGGACACGCTCAAATACCAATCCGGCTTTGGCAATGAATTCGCCACTGAAGCTTTGCCTGGCGCTTTGCCCACGGGTCAGAACTCGCCTCAACAAGCGCCGTTTGGTTTGTACGTCGAACAACTCAGCGGCACAGCTTTCACCGCGCCGCGCTTTGCCAATCGTCGTTCGTGGTTGTATCGAATTCGCCCTTCGGTGCTGCACAAACCTTTCCAACAGATTTTCAACCGCCTGATTCGCTCCGCGCCGTTCAACGAACTTCCTCCGACGCCGAACCAGCTTCGCTGGGATCCGCTGCCATTGCCGATGGAGCCAACGGATTTCGTTGACGGTTTGACGACCATTGCGGGCAACGAAGGCATCGCCATTCACATTTACGCTGCCAATCGGTCAATGCAGGATCGGTACTTTTACAACGCCGATGGCGAATTGCTGATCGTGCCGGAACTTGGCGGACTGCGTTTTCATACAGAACTTGGAATCATCGAACTTGCGCCACAAGAAATTTGCGTCATTCCGCGTGGAGTGAAATTCCGCGTGGAACTGCTCGACGCCCAGGCCAGAGGCTATGTCTGCGAAAATTACGGCGCCTTGTTCAAGCTTCCCGACCTCGGCCCAATCGGCGCAAACGGTCTGGCCAATCCGCGAGACTTTCTGACCCCAACAGCAAGTTACGAAGACCGCGAAGGCAACTTCAAACTTGTAGCCAAATTCTGCGGCAATCTGTGGGAAGCCGAAATCGGCCATTCGCCGCTGGACGTGGTCGCCTGGCATGGAAATTACGCGCCTTACAAATACGACCTGACACGTTTCAACACGATCAACACGGTCAGCTTTGATCATCCTGATCCTTCGATTTTCACGGTGCTGACTTCGCCGACCGACACCGTTGGAACGGCAAACTGCGATTTCGTCATCTTCCCTGCTCGCTGGATGGTGGCTGAACACACGTTCCGCCCGCCTTACTTTCATCGCAACGTGATGAATGAATACATGGGTTTGATCTGCGGAGTGTATGACGCCAAAGAAAAAGGCTTCATTCCCGGCGGAGCCAGTCTGCATAACTGCATGTCGGCCCACGGCCCCGACGCCGACACCTTTGAAAAAGCCAGCCGAACTGAACTGGCTCCGCAACGTTACGAAAACACGTTGGCGTTTATGTTCGAATCGCGCGCCGTCATTCGCCCGACAAAATTTGCGATGGAAACTCCCGCGTTGCAGCGCGATTATTTTGAATGCTGGCAAGGTTTGAAGAAACATTTCAGCGGCATACAATGACGCACGGAGGCAGCAACCATGGAAAAGAGTTATGTGACCAAAACCGAAGCTGGATACCATTTGACCGGCAGCCGCGTGTCGCTGGATTCGATTGCGTATGACTGGCTGAGCGGCCTTTCGCCGGAAAGCATCGTTGATAACTTTGAAACTTTATCGCTTGAACAAGTTTATGGCGCAGTGACGTTTTACCTGTCCAATCGTGCCGAAGTAGATGCTCATCTGCGTCGCAACCGGGAAAAATACGATTCGCTGCTTGAACAGGCGCGGATTTCTCATCCGCTTCTTTATCGCCAACTGGAAATGGCCGAAGAGGCCTTCTCGTGAAAATTCGCTTTCAAGCCGATGCTGACTTGCGCTTTCCAATTGTCAAAGGCGTGAGGCGGCGCGAACCATTGGTTGATTTTCGAACTGCCAACGAAGCCGCGCTTGAAGGAATTGCTGATCCAATCGTTTTGAAGATTGCGGCAAATGACGGCAGATTGCTGGTGTCTCACGATGTCAGCACGATGCCGGAAAACTTTGCCAGCTTCATTGAAACTCAGACCAGTCCGGGTGTTGTGCTGATTCCCCAGGAACTGCCCTACCACGAAGCGATTGAAAGATTGATTCAGCTGTGGGCGAACTCGGAAGCCGAAACCTGGCAGAACGTGCTTTTCTTTCTGCCGCGCTAATTACCATTCCTTACAACCATGAAACCGCTACGCTTCCTGCTGGAAAATCTGATTGATTACGCCGGATTGTTTCCGCCTGCCGAACTGACGATGGCCGAAGCGGTCAGGAACTACGCCGCGTATCGTCAAAGCGAACACAATTGGATGCTGGGCAAATTCATTGTTCCGGCTTCGCGGTTGGAAGAGTTTGAACAGGCCGCCGCGAGTTGCTGGCCGCGCGACGGCGAAGCGGTTTTTTGGAAGTTGAGCGCCCTGGGCGGCACGAACTTGAACGACGATCTGGCACAGATCAATCGCTTCAGCCAATGCCATTCCTTCGGCGAAAAGGATGCCGTAGTCTTAATTGACACGATTGAATTCAAAGCTTCGACTGTTGCCGAAATCGAAGCTGCGATACAGATGATGCCTGCGACTTTGACCTGCTTCATTGAAATCCCAATTGCCGATGATCCGACAAAGTTACTCCAAGCCATCGGCGCTGAAGGCGCGTTTGCCAAAGTTCGCACCGGAGGCGTGACGGCGGACGCTTTTCCGACTTCACAAAACCTGGCTCGGTTCATCGCCACGTGCGCTGAAGAAGATGTCGGCTTCAAAGCCACCGCAGGGTTGCATCATCCGTTGCGTTCGATGAATCGGCTGACTTACAAAGCGGACAGCGACTCCGCGATGATGCACGGATTCCTGAATGTTTTTCTGGCGGCTGCGTTTGCCCAGAACGGAGCGAGTGTCGAGCAATTGGCCGAGATGCTGGAAGAAACTTCGCCCGAAGCGTTTCGCTTTGAAGATGGCTGCGTTTACTGGCGAGACGAAATGCTGGTCGTCGGGCACATTCGCAACGCGCGACATTTGTTTTCCTTGAGTTTCGGTTCGTGTTCGTTCACCGAACCGATTGAAGATTTACAACGCCTGCAACTGCTTTGACCCCAAATGATTATTTTGCTCAACGGTTCGATCAACGCCGGTAAAAGTACCGTCTCCAAACGACTGTGCGAGTTGCTGCCGCGCACGGCGCACGTAGAAGTTGACAGTCTGCGCGATTTCATCAGTTGGATGCCGCTGGAAGAAAGCATTCCCATCAACATCGAAACGTCCATCGCCGTCACCAAAGTGTTTGTCCGGCACGGGCTGAATGTGATTTTCAGCTATCCGCTGCGCCCGGAAGATTACGAAATCCTGCTGCGCGAATTTGCCGAACTCGGCGTGCCGGTTTACGGCGTGACGTTGCGGCCACGGCTGGAAGTTTCGCTGACCAATCGCGGCACACGGCAACTGACCGATTGGGAACGCAGCCGCATTCCATACCATTACGAAACCAAATTGAATGAACCGGAGTTCGGAACCATCATTGATAACTCCGCGCAATCGCCCGACGAAACCGCGCGCGAAATTCTTCGATACATTGAGAGGTAACCCATGGCCATCAACGAAACTCACGATCCGAATTTGGAAAGTTGGGTGAAATCCGCCAACTTCTCTGACACAGACTTCCCAATTCAGAACCTGCCTTTCGGTATCTTTGAAGCTGACGATGAAGATGACATGCCTGGTATCGGAGTGGCTATTGGAGATCAAGTCCTGGACTTAACGTCTCTAGCCGAAGCAATTTGGGCAGATGACTTTTTTGATGAAATTGCCGGTGCCTGCACTCTTTACCCTGACCTGGATTTGATGCTGACGCTGCCCCAGGAACATCTTTCTGAATTACGGCAACGAGTCAGCAAGTTGCTGCGCGCCGACAATAAAAGCGACGAGCGATATATCGCCGAAGACTTTTTGATTCCAATGGATGAAGTCCGAATGCTCCTCCCCCACGACATCGGCGATTACACGGACTTTTATTCTTCGATTTACCACGCGACCAACATCGGCAAGATGTTTCGCCCGGATCAGCCGTTGATGCCGAATTACAAATGGATTCCGGTCGGTTATCACGGGCGAGCGTCGTCAATCGTTGTCAGCGGTTCGGACATTCGCCGTCCTTCAGGCCAAACGATGCCGGATGGCGCAGACGCCCCAAGCTTCGGGCCAAGTAAGGTTTTGGATTATGAATTGGAAGTCGGCTTTTTTGTCGGTCATGGAAACGAACAAGGCCAGCCAATCTCAATCGCCGAAGCCGAAGAACACATCTTCGGCTTGTGCCTGGTCAACGATTGGTCGGCGCGCGACATTCAGCGTTGGGAATATCAGCCGCTGGGGCCGTTTTTGGCAAAGAGTTTTGCGACAACGATTTCGCCGTGGATTGTGACGATGGAAGCTCTGGAACCGTTCCGCGTTCCGGCATTCCAACGTGAGGCAGGCGATCCGCAACCGCTCTCCTATTTGGATTCGCCAGAAAATCGTGAGCGCGGAGGCTTCGACATCAAACTGGAAGTTTTAATCGCAACCGAACAGATGCGACAAAAAAACATCGCGCCGCATCGTTTGAGCGCGAGCAACACCAGAGACCTTTACTGGACTTTCGCGCAAATGCTGGCACATCACAGCAGCAACGGCTGTAACCTGCGCCCCGGAGATTTGCTGGCCAGCGGCACGGCTTCAGGCGCAACCAAAGACAGTCAGGGTAGTTTGATCGAACTGACCGAGCGCGGCTCGCTGCCAATCACAATGCCAACCGGCGAAATACGCCGATTCCTGGAAGACGGCGATGAAATCATCTTGCGTGGATATTGCGAACGCGAAGGGTTCAGGCGAATTGGTTTCGGCGAATGCCGAGGCCTGATATTACCGGCACTGGGCTGAAACCAAATTAGCTGACAACCTGAAGATTAAGCTTCAGCCAGGTAACGCAATCAAACCTGCTCGCTCGGTTTTGTAACAGTACGCTCATTTAGATTGAGCCTGTTAACTACCACCAGCTTCAGCCAGAGGGCGAAAAAGTCGAATGCAGTTTTGCTGACTCGGCGCAGTGTGAAAAATTGGGATTGACCGTGCAATCGTGGGTAATGATTGACCGGGGTTTCAGTGAATCGGCAACCGGCTCGATGAAGTTTGTAAACCATCTCTGTGCAAACAACGCCGCTGGTTGAAATCAGATCAATGCTTTGAATTGCCTGCCTTCGCATCAATCGAAAATCGCAATCCACGTCGCGGATCGGCAAATGGAACAGCAATCGCGCCAGCATTTTGTAAGTCGCACCCAGCACAACTCGACGTTTGGCATCAGACCTTTTGATTTTGTAGCCGTTGACGACATCCACGCCTTCAGTCATCAGCGGAACCAGCTTGGCCAATTCGTTCACATCGTATTGACCGTCGCCGTCGGTGTAAAAAACCAGGTCTTTGGTCGCCGACAGAAAGCCGGTTCGCAAGGCTCCGCCGTAACCGCGATTGCGTGGATGGTGAATGACACGAACGTGCGAATTCTGCCGCGCCAGTTCATCCAGCGTTGCCGCCGTGCCATCGCTGCTGCCGTCGTTGACAACGATGACTTCGTAATCGTCGGCAAACTGCGGCAATAGGGATAGCGCCTTGTAGACCATTGCGGCAATTGAGCCTTCGTCGTTGTAGGCAGGAAAAAATACACTGATGCTTGGGCGTCGTTTTTGAACGGTTGGGGTCATATTTATCTCGTTGTTGCTGGTGGATTGCTCTGCGAGCCGGCGCTTTGTAACACACCTTATTGAAAACGGCCAAACCACTTTTGGCCTTAAGACGACATTAGATTTAGAATCCGCGCGATGACACCTCTCTTAGGCAAAACCGAAGACGAATTAATAGAGTTCGCGCGCCAGCTTGGCGAAGCGCCATTTCGCGGCAAACAGCTTTACCGATGGATTTATGCCCGTCGCGCCATGGATTTTGCGGAAATGACCGACCTGCCAAAACCGCTGCGCGACAAGCTGAGCCAGTCGGCAACCGTCACCGAAACCAAAATCGAACAGGTTTTCTATTCCAGCGACGGGACTCGGCGTTATTTGTTGAGACTGGGCGACGGGCGAGAAGCCGAAGCCGTCTTCATGCCTGAAGAACGCCGCGACACCATCTGCATCAGTTGTCAGGTCGGTTGCGCCGTCGGCTGTAAGTTCTGCATGACGGCTCAGTTAGGGGTGAAACGAAACATGCCCGCTGGCGAAATCATCTCCCAGGTTGTCATTGTGTTGAACGAGGTTTACGGAGTGGGCGCGGAAACTCCGCACGGCACGAATCTGGTTTTCATGGGGATGGGCGAAAGCTTTTTGAATTACGACGAAGTCATGCGATCAATTCGCGTGATGGCCGATCAAAACGGCCTGGGCATCAGCCCCAAACGAGTGACGGTTTCGACTTCGGGCATCGTTCCGCGCATTTACGATTTCGCCAGCGAAACGGTCAGGCCGCACCTGGCGATTTCCCTTTCTTCAACAACCGAAGAGCAACGCAACGACCTGATGCCGATCAACCGAAAGTGGACTCTGGCCGGATTGATGAAAGCTTGCCGTGAATATCCGCTGGACGAACGCGAGCGGCTAACTTTTGAATACGTTCTGCTGGAATCGGTGAACGACAGCGACGAAGACGCCCGGCGACTGGTCAAACTTCTCAACGGCATTCGCGCCAAAGTAAATCTGATTCCGCACAACCCAGCGCCCGAATTGCCTTACAAAGCTTCGCCGATGGAGCGGATTCTGGCTTTCCAAAAGATTTTGACCGATAAAGATGTTCCGGCTTTCATACGTCGCCCACGCGGGCAGGATATTTCGGCGGCTTGCGGGCAGCTTGCTGCGCGGCATCAGGCTCAGGCTTAGATTGCGTATACGTATCTGATTCCCAATTCTCCAAATTCTTTATGATGAACACATTCAACGTTCGCCGGTTGTCCGGCTTTATACTTGTTGCCGCTCTTTTCTCAACCTTGGTAATTGCCATGCCAGACACTTCTTTTCGTAAGACGCTGACCAGCGTCGCGCAAAACATTCACGCAGACGCCTGGCAGATCACCAACCGAGAGCTTGACCTGAAAACCAAAACGCCCTGGTCAGTCAAAAAACTGACGCTGCACGGCGGCAAGCAAGAGGGCGTTGATGTGATTGTCGTCAACAACGGCAAGTTGGAATTCACCGTCATCCCAACGCGCGGCATGAACGTGCTGGAAGTCAAAATGGGCGACATTCGGCTGGGCTGGAATTCTCCGGTCAAGGAAGTTGTTCATCCGCAGTTCATCAATTTACAAAGTCGCGGTGGTTTGGGCTGGCTGGAAGGTTTCAACGAATGGATGGTGCGTTGCGGTTTGGAATGGGCAGGCCATCCTGGCAAAGACAAATTCATCAACAACACCGGCGACGAAGCCGAGATGGATTTGACGCTGCACGGCAAGATTGGAAACACGCCGGCTTCGGAAGTCGAAGTCGTCATTGACCGCGCGCCAACGCCGCGCATTCGCATTCGTGGCCGCGTGGATGAGCGAATGTTTTACGGCCCCAAACTGGAACTGTGGACGGAAATTTCAACCGAACCCGGCACAGACACTTTTCGCATCGCGGACGAAGTGACGAACTTCGGGGCTTACAATCAGGAATTTCAAGTGATCTATCACGCCAACTACAGTTCGCCGCTGTTGGAAGGCGGCAGCCGGTTTTTCGCCGCCGCCAAAGAAGTTCGTCCGTTCAACGCCCACGCGGCCAAGAGCTTGAACAGTTATGGCGAATACGTTGCGCCAACCAAAGGCTTTGTCGAACAGGTTTACGGCATTATTCCTTTTGCCGACGACAAACACCGAACGACTGTCATGCTGCGAAATGCTGCAGGCGACAAAGCCGTTTCGATGAATTATTCGGTGGAGCAACTGCCGTACTTCACGCTGTGGAAAAACACGACTGCGGTCGAAGAAGGTTATGTCACGGGATTGGAACCCGGTACTGGCTTTCCTGCCAATCGCAGCATAGAGCGTCAGGCCGGGCGTGTGCCCAAACTGAAGCCTAACGAAACGCGCAAGTTCGCCATTGAGTTCGGCATTCACTCCGGCAAACAAAGCGTCGAACAAACGGCAACGCAAATTTCAAAACTGCAGGCCGGTCGTCAGACCAGCTTCAACCAACAAACAATCAAACCTGAGTAAATGCTCAGCCGGGAGAAACAGGTGTCAGAAGAAAAACAAAACTTTACCGTTGACCAGTTTGCTGCCGGAGTCCGCCACAAGCTTGGCGAAAATTCCGGTCTCGATACCACGATCAAATTTGTTTTCGATTGCGGCAGCATTGTTCACGTTGACGGCAAATCATCACCCAATTCGGTGACCAACGAAGACCATCCGGCGGATGTCACGCTGCTGCTTTCGATTGAAACGGTCAATCGGCTTTATCGGCGGGAGCTAAACCCAATGACGGCTGTCATGTCCGGCAAGATCAAAATCGAAGGTAACGCGATGGCTGCGATGAAGCTTGGGCAGATTTTCAGCTAACCAATCGCCCAACAAGCCACATGAAGAAACACGAAGCTCTCAAATTGCTTCGTGTTTCTTCATGTGGCTTGTTGGGGGAATAAATCCCATGTTGTGAAGGGTCAACCGAAATAACTGAAGCCTGTGCAAATTGATCTTCAATGGAATCAATCAGTTCACGCCAAGTCGCAAAGTCGCCAAGAAGGAAAAGAAAACAAGCCATCTTTCTCTCCTTGGTTTCTTTGCGCCTTCGCGGCTTTGCGTGAGATTTCAATTTGCACAGCCTTCAAATAAATCTTCCATGAAAGGGACCATACGAGCCAGGAAGTAATCCAACCTTGTTTCTGTATCCCGCTCTTTATCAGTAACTGATGTTACGCGATGGAGAATAAAGCCAATGGATTGACTGCTTCTTCGTCCCGGTAGGGACGGTTGAAAGTAGTCCGGCGATTCATCGCCGGGTTGCAAAGAGTTTTCCGCCGCGTCCCGTCGGGACGCTTGAATCTTGTGCTGGCGGGAACTCAAGTGTCCCGACGGGACGCCGATTTTATTCGCCGCTTTTCCCGGCAGTGAACTGCCGCGCTACTCTCAACCGTCCCTACCGGGACGAAAACCGGGTCAAGCCCAGCGCTCATTTCTTCCGCGCGTAACATCAGTCAGTAAATTTCTGCCACTCCATCCGAGGGCACTTCATAGCCGTGACGCTTCACGTTGCTGAGCAAGCTGCCACTTGCACCGTTACCATGATGTTCATTCGCGGAGTCCCCAGATGATCGGTCACCATCCAACGAATCTCCATCGGATCGCCATAGACATAAACCATCTGCCAAGAAAAACTTGTAAATGCTCAGCCCCAGCGGGGCGAAATGCGACCAAACACTCGGTGCCTGCGCCGAGTGTTCATAGTTCACCCATTGGGGGACTAAGCAGTTACGGCGCTTAACCGTCAAGCGACATCGCTACTCGGTTCGCCGCGCGTAGCGCTTAGGAAAGCCAGGGTGTCCTGAACCTCGCTGGGAGTCCATTTGGTTGCCACGTCCATTGCCTGAGCCGACCACAGGAATGCCGCCGGATAACCTTTCTCTTCGATCAAATTCAGCCGATTAATCACAGATTGATCCATCTTCTTATGCTTCAGCTCCGTCCAGTCCTTCTGCACGGCTGTGGCAAACTCGCCGATGAAGCAGGAATATTCGTCCGAAAAAACGTTCTGCGGCAGCTTTCCGTCTTTCTGCGCATAAAAATGAAATTGATGCAGCGTGACTCCCAGCGCCGCAGAGTTCCAATCGAACAATGTGTCGTGATGAGCAAAACCAATCGTAGAGCGAAACGCCTGTTGTCCGTTTGGCAATTTTTTATCGTTGATGCGTCCAACGCCCTGACGCAAAAAATCCAGCATGCTGTCCAGCGGAACGGTTTTGTTGTCCTGCGGAACGTGGTCGGTCAGCGGCTGGCTGGTCGTCACCCATTCCGGTTCGTTCATCAATTCCCAGGCATAAATGGTTTGTGGATGACGCAGCGAAACTTCCAGCAAGGGTTCCAGAACGCTGTCGAAAAAGGCCTGGCGTTTGACTGAGTTAACAACGATTTCAGAGCGACCGCCTTTGACAATACCCGCCTTGAAATCGGCCACCGTGCCATGATTGCACCAATGAAAATCAATCAGCGACGGCACAAATTTCAATCCTAACCGAGCGCAAGTTTCCAGTACGAATTCGAAATCATCACAAAGCCTTTGATGGCAGGGGTGTTCCGGCGGCAAACAGTCGAATTGCCATTGGCCTTCGGAATTTTCGGGAGATTCGATGCCTGTGCCGTAATTCGTGCCATCGGGCAGAACGAACCAGCGAACGGCAAACAGACCTTGATCCGCAAATCTCGTGAAGTCTTCGACAATGCGCCGGCGTTTTTCTTCTCGCCAGGCGGGCAGGTTTTGCCAGGCCACCCAGGCTTGCGGCGGATCGCCGAAATCCCAACCGTAATCAATCCACGGATAATTGATGCCAACCAGAAGTTTGTTTTGTCCCTGTGCCATTTTCATTTTCTCCTTTTGGGTGATCTTGCTGCCTAACTCAGTCCCATTCATTAAGGTGCGTGAAGATGATGGCTCATGGGCTTTGCGCCTGCAAGGATTGGGCTATAATGCCGCCTGGTTAATAGTTGCGAGTAAAACAATTATGGAGAAAGTGCGATGAGCGAGTACGACAACTCTTCTGAAGACCAATCAACAAACGGCAGCCTTCCGCGTAAATCCAGATGGAATTGGTATCGCATGCTGCTGGTGGCTGTGCCGACCGCAATTCCCGTGGTCTATTTTTACCTGAGCGGCAAAGATCACTGGGCGTTAAAAGACCTGGCATTGGTTGGCGGAATGTTTGTTGGTTACTGGGTCATGGTGCTTTTTGTTGCGGCGCGCGTCATGCGCCACAGACATGCCCAAGCCATTACCATGGCCTCGCCGCTGATCGAACTGCCACTGACCGACGAAATACGCGAAAGGCTGAGCAACTTCGCCGATAACCAACATGAAAAACTGGCCGTCGTCGCTTTCGATTTACTAGACAGGGAAATCCCTCGCTTTGAACAGGATGACGAACGTGACCGCGCCAGACGTGACAATGAACATCTGCGCCAACAAGCCGGCCAAGGTGCGTTTCTGGTTGCCGTGACAACAGAAATTTTGAGGAGGTTATTGCTGCTCAGCGGCGCTCACGAAGACGACCGCAAAGTCTGGCGCGAACATATCAGCGAAACTGCGGCGCGAATTGTCAGCGACGCGCTTGACCACCGTTTGACAGTTGCAGAACAGGCTTAACAAGTGCGGTTTTTGTAAAAGCCGGTATGAAAATGGGGGTAGAAAAAAGTCAGTGCTTTTTTCTACCCCCATTTTCTGTGGCAAGCTTTGTCCGCTCTATCCTTCCAGCGGCAAGCCGCGATAAACAACACTCCAGCCGCGATCCAGGCTGGTGCTGATTGCTTCTTCGTAATTGCGCAACGCATCTCCGCCCGTTTGGAATTGTTTCAGAATGGGCTGGCCTTCGCGCGGATCGTGTTTGATGACTGCGGTCATTGGCTTGGTCATTCCGTCTGCGTCCACCATCTCAGCCCGCACCAGTCCCAAAAAAGAAAAGATGTCATTCTTGGTCAAAATCGTCAGATAAGTTCTTGGTCTGTCATTCATTCGGTTAATTCACTCCCTCTAAAAAAGTTTGTTTCGTAAGCTGTAACCCGCAAAGCGCAACGGATGATAGCACACGAGATTATTGACCGCTCAAGTCCCGCCGAGCCGGTTTCAGCAAATAAGCCGCCAGCATCACCGCAGAAGCCACTGAAACTGCGATCTTGTAACGCGATTGCAATGGCAAGGGCGATATGAACCCTTCAATCAATCCGGCAACGATCAGCAACGGAATGCAACCAACCATCAAACGTATCGCCGTCAAACTTCGTTCGATCAAAGCTTCGCGGCGAGTCCGCTCGCCCGGCGCAATCAAAGACATTCCGAGCATCAGTCCCGCTCCGCTGGCGATGAATATCGCTGTAAATTCCAGCACAGCATGACCAAAGCCGAAATTCCAAAACGTCCCCATCATCCTATATTTGATCATCAACGCTTGCAGCGAACCAATTTGCAAAGCAGACGGCATTAACACGCTAATTGTTCCGACAACCGGCACTATGCTGAGCGCAAAAACTTTCAGGCTGACGCCGATGTTGTTGGCGGTAATGAAGGCCGCTCCGGTCGGAGCGTTTTCATTCAACCGCTCCCACCATTTTTGATGATCTTTGACTGCCTGCACCGTTCCCGGCGACAGATAAGCGAAGTCGGCAAAGTCATCGTTTCGCCAGGTGGCAAAGCACGAACACGCCGCAATCGCCACGAAGATCAAAAACGTAGCCAGCGTGTATTTGTAAGTGCGTCGAAAGATGGCGGGAAATTCGTGCCAGTAAAAATCAAAGATCGAACGCACGCCTTTCGATTCCGAGCGGTAAATCATTCCGTGAGCGCGAATGACCAGGTTGTTCAGATAACTGACCAGCCGTTGGTCACGCGATTCGACACGAGCAATCGCCAAATCAGAAGCCGAGCGGCGATAAATGCGTCCAAGTTCACGCACTTCTCCGCGCTCCAAACTTCGCAAACCTCGCACGCTGCGAATCTGACCAACCAATTCTTCCAACCGCTTCCAGTTGGCTTTGCGTTTTTCGATGAAGTTTTCAGCCATCTTTCAACTCACAATTGCTCGTCGTCCATTTGTTCCTCTTCTTCAATTTCGGATTCGCCTTTGCCGCTGCGATTGGGGCGTTTGATGCCGAACTTGTCCAGCCTGTATTGCATCGTTCTAAACGACAAGCCCAGCAGTTTGGCCGAACGGGTGATGTTCCAGCCGGTTTGTTCCATTGCCTGCATAATCAGCGAACGTTCCAGGTCTTCAAACGAAATGCCTTCCGGCGGCAGCTTGAATCCGCCTGTGCCTTCGACCTGAGCGGTCTGGCGAATTTCGATGGGCAAATCTTCGCCGGTGATTTCGTCGCCTTCAGCCAGCAACAGCGCGCGTTCGATGGCGGATTCCAGTTGGCGCACATTGCCCGGCCACGTGTAATTCAAAATCATTCCTTTGGCTTCGCCTGAAAGTTTGATTGCGCGAGCCGCATTGGCGCTGTGTTTGTGCAGGAAGAAATTGGTCAGAACTTCGATGTCGTCGCGGCGTTGGCGCAACGGAGGAATATTGATCGGGATAACATTCAGCCTGTAATACAAATCTTCGCGGAATCGTCCGTCTTTGACCATCGCTTCCAGGTCACGGTTGGTTGCGGCCAAAACTCGCACATCAACTTTGATAGTGCGGGTTCCGCCAACTCGCGTAATTTCTTTTTCCTGAAGCGCGCGTAACAATTTGGCCTGCATTGCTCCGCTGACTTCGCCGATTTCGTCCAGAAACAAAGTGCCCTTGTCGGCGATTTCAAACAGACCTTTCTTTTCAGTGTGGGCGCTGGTGAACGAACCTTTCTCGTGTCCGAAGAGTTCCGATTCCAACAGATTTTCGTTGATTGCGGCACAGTTGACCGCCTGAAACCTTTCGTTGATCCGAGGACTGGCTTTGTGAATTGCGCGGGCGATGCGTTCTTTGCCTGTGCCGGATTCGCCCCGAATCAGAACTGTTGAAGGCGATGGAGCGACTTTGACGATCATCTTTTTAACGCGCTCCATCGAATCGGAAACGCCTACGATTTCTTCGTCAACGGCTTTCATCTGGGAAACGGCTTTGGCAACGACGGCCAGCAACTTACTGCGGTCCAGCGGTTTTTCCAGATAATCGAAGGCTCCGCCGCGCAAGGCTTCCTTGACCGTGTCAATCGAACCGTGCGCCGTCATCAAAATCACAGGCGTGGCGCTGTCCAGTTGCGTTAATTCGTTCAACAATTGCAACCCGTCCATCCCAGCCATTTTCAGATCGGTCATTACCAGGTCGAAGTTTTCATGCTTGAACGACCTTAGCGCGTCCTGGCCCGAACTGGCGGTTTTGACCTCATAATGCGGCGCGCCGGTTTCATCCATCTCGCCCGAAAGGATCATTTGCAGAATGTCGCGTTGGTTTTTTTCGTCATCAACAATCAGAATTTTTCTCGCAGCCATCATTTCTCCAATGCTGAACTCTGAATGATGAATGCTGAATAAACCTCAGGCTCATCATTCCATATTCCAATTTTCATCATTCGTGTTTTCGCGGCAACGTCACAATAAACGACGTGCCGATACCGACTTCGCTCTCTACTTCGATTTGCCCGCCGTGCTCTTCGATAATTTTCTTGGTCAGCGGCAGACCCAGGCCGATGCCCGTTTCTTTGGTCGAATAGTAAGGCTCGAAAATCTGTTCCAGAGCTTCAGGCAGAATGCCTATGCCTGTGTCAGTGAATTCGATTTCGATCAATTCTTTGTTGGGCAGCAGATTAATATCCAGTTCGCCGCCGCCCGGCATGGCCTGAACGGCGTTTATCATCAAGTTTGAAAAGCAGGTTTTCAATTGCTCGGCATCCGCCATCAATTTGGTGTCGTTTGCGCCACTCGATCCATTGGATTCGATGGTGATTTTGACGCCTTGTTCGTCGGCTTTGGTAATAACCAGATCGCGAACGTCTTCAACCAAAGCCCGCGCGTCCAGCTCGCGCAGCTTCAATTTAGCCGGACGCCCGTAGCTCAAAAAATCAGTGACCAGTTGGTTCAATCGTGCCAGTTCGTCTTTGATCGTGGTCAGAATGTGTTTGTACTGATCGCTTTGTGCCGCGTTGGCCGGAGCAAAAGCTTCACGCAGATGGTCAATCGAAAGATTGATGAAGTTCAACGGGTTGCGAATTTCGTGCGCAATGCCGGAAGCCAGACGGCCAATCACCGCGGAACGTTCGGATCGCTGCAGCTCTTCTTCCAATTCCTGGCTGCGTCGCAAAACGGTCAGCATTTCGTTGAAGGCACGCGACAGCGCGCTGACTTCTTCTGGACCTTTGACCGGAACCTCCACGTCCAGATTGCCTGCCGTGACTCTGCGAGCAGCCGATCCGAGATCGGTAATCGGCTTGGTGAACCGGCGAATGAAAAGAGCTATCAGGCCGATCAGCAACACACCCAGCCCACCAAAGGCAATCAGTCGGTCGCGTTCGGCAGCCTGCTTGACGCGGGTCAATCGGTTCATCGAAATGATGACGTAAATTTTGCGAACGCCCGCATCGGTTTCAGTCGAAAGCAGTAATGTTTTGCTCTGGCTGTTTTCCGTCGGATGAAAATCCTGCCGGAGGTCGCCTGATTGAACCTGCGGAGCGCCCTCAATAAAAGGTTTGATCTGCCGCCCCAAATCCTGCTTGTCAGTGCTGTCAATAATCTTGCCGTTTTTGTCAGTAATGATGATGTGGCGGATGATGCTTTCGGAATCTATCTTCCAACCGCTGCCGGGTTTATTGACCTGATTGAAAAGAAACGAACCTTCGTTGAGCGTTCGGAATGCCAGGTCGGTTGCCCAAGGAATCGCCTGAATGTATTCGTTGACCTGTTCGGTGGTTCGCTTTTCCAAGGGCTGGTTGATAAGGGTAATCACTGCCATCGTTACGATCAGCATTATCGTAATGAACGCGATCATCTGCGCGCGAAAACTGGCGAATGGTTTGAACTCTCCCCCTGTTGTCATAACTTTAGATTTTGGCCAGCATCTGTCGTGCTTTGTTCTGAACGTTACGCTCCGCTTTGGCACGCGAAACGTTGATGGGGCGGCTGATTATTTCCTGCAATTGTCGCCACGCGTCTTCTTTGCGGCCGTTTTCCAGATAGGCTTCAGCCAATGCCAATTTAATTTCCAGGTTATGCGGCGCGACTTTCAGTCCTTGTTCCAACCGAGTGACTGCCCGACTAAGATTGCCGCCGACAATTCGCGGCAACTCCTTATCCATTTCGCCCAGCGCCAGATAAGCTCCGCCGTCCTGGTAACGGTCGTTCAACTTCAGAACGGTTTCCATTTCGGCGCGAATTTTTTTGACCGTCTGCAAAGCCTTCAGCATGCCGGTCAATTCGCTGTAACCGCCATAATTTGCCGCCAACCAGAA
>JAGNMH010000548.1 GCA_017991275.1 Acidobacteriota bacterium | reverse complement strand
TGGCTGCACAGCTTGAATCGGCTCGACCGTGGATCGGTCGCCGCCCGCCAATTTTTGCTTGAGGAGATTTGTGATGAGTTCAAAGGTTGCGCCTTATGGTTCGTGGCTGTCGCCAATAACTTCAGATTTAATCGTTGCCGGAACGGTCAGACTTGGCCAGGTTGAGTTGGATGGCAGTGACGTTTACTGGATCGAAGGTCGTCCGGCTGAAAAAGGTCGCAACGTGATTGTCAGGCGTTCGGCTGACGGTTCAACTGTTGATGTGACGCCGTTGCCTTTCAATGCTCGGACCTTGGTCAACGAATATGGCGGCGGCAGTTTTATCGTGGTCAACGGCGAAGTCTTCTTTTCAAACTTCAGCGATCAAAGACTTTATCGAATTGAGATGGATTCAGAACCTGAAGTCGTTACCTCGGAATCGAAGTTTCGTTATGCCGATGCCGTTGCTGACTTCCGACAAAACCGAATCATCTGCGTTCGCGAAGACCATTCTTTGGCCGGGCAGGAAGCCGTCACCGCGATTGTTGAAATTAACCTGACCAGCGGTGAACAGTCCGTGCTGGTCAGCGGCAATGATTTTTATTCGTCGCCCCGGCTCAGTCCCGACGGCCAGAAATTGGCCTGGCTTGAGTGGAATCATCCGAACATGCCGTGGGATGGTTCTGAACTTTGGTTGGCCGACGTGCTTGAAGACGGTTTGCTGGTGAACAAAACTCTGGTCGCGGGCGGCGAAAGCGAATCAATCTTTCAGCCGGAATGGTCGCCAGGTTCTGAGTTGTATTTCGTTTCTGATCGCAGCAACTGGTGGAATCTTTATCGTTGGCGCACAGGCAAACTAGAAGCCGTTTGCTCTAAGGAAGCCGAGTTCGGATTACCTCAATGGGTTTTCGGAATGTCCACTTACGGCTTTACATCGGCAGAGCAGATTGTCTGCGCTTACATTGAAAAAGGGTTTTCCAGGCTGGCGCTGATTGACGTTGAAAGTGGCCAGATCGAAACCATAGCTGCGCCGTTCACTCAGATTGAAGGCATTCGATGCGGAGCGGGTAAAGCAGTCTTTTTCGCCGGTTCGCCAAACGAGCCTTCGGCGATTGTCAGCTTCGATCCGCAGACGCTGCAGTTTGAAACTCTACGCCGGTCTAGCGAGCTGGCGATTGATGCTGGTTACGTTTCCAGGCCGCAAGCCATCGAGTATCCAACGGAAAAGAATCTGACAGAAGATAATCTGACTGCCCACGGTTTCTTTTATCCACCACATAACAAAGATTACGCCGGGCCTGTTAATGAACTGCCTCCTCTTTTGGTTATGATTCACGGCGGCCCGACTTCGGCGGCTTCTCCAACTTTGAAGCTTGGAATTCAGTATTGGACTTCGCGGGGCATTGCCGTGCTGGACGTAAATTATGGCGGCAGCACTGGTTACGGGCGAGCTTACCGCGAACGATTGAAAGGAAATTGGGGCGTGGTTGATGTTGACGATTGCGTAAACGGCACTCGGTTTCTGGCAGAACGGGGGATGGTTGATGGCAATCGGCTGACAATTACTGGCGGCAGCGCCGGAGGCTACACAGTGCTTTGTGCGTTGGTATTCCGCGATGTTTTCAAAGCCGGAGCCAGTCATTATGGAGTCAGCGATTTGGCCGCTCTGGAAATTGACACTCACAAATTTGAATCGCGCTACACTCACTCGCTGGTTGCCCCTTACCCGGAACGCGCCGATCTTTACCGCGAACGTTCGCCCATTCATCACACCGACAAACTGAATGCGCCGGTGATTTTCTTTCAAGGTTTGGAGGACAAAGTCGTTCCGCCGAACCAGTCCGAAATGATGGTCGAAGCTTTGCGCCGAAAGAAGTTGCCGGTGGCTTACGTTACCTTTGAAGGCGAACAGCACGGATTCCGTCAGGCCGCGAACATCAAACGCGCGCTGGACGGTGAACTGTACTTTTACTCGCGCATCTTCGGTTTTGAACTGGCCGAACCAGTCGAACCCGTTCCGATAGAAAATCTGTCGTAGTCGAAAACTGTCCGCGAAGTAACTCGAAGAAACACGAAGGTGTCAGTAGCCCGCGCGTAAGCAAGGGCTTTCTTGTGAAAACCAAACCCTTCCTGACGGTCGGGCTACTGACACGGCGATTGGTGTCTCTTCGTGTGTCTTCGTGGAGAGAAAATCAGCTATCCCAAACGCCTGAAAACACTGCCACCGACGAAGAGCTTATAGTCCAAGTCGGGCAGGGCGATATTCGTGCGTTTGAAATGCTGGTCAGTCGTTATCAAAAACAAGCCTTGCGCGCAGCCCAGCGGTTCACAGGCGATGCGCACGAAGCCGAGGATTTGGCGCAGGAAGCTTTTCTAAAAGTCTTCCGTCAGGCCGATCAATACAAACCTCAGACGGCACTGTTCAAAACCTGGTTTTTTACCATCCTGCTCAACCTTTGCCGCAATGCCGTTAAAAAGAAACGCCCGGATTATTTTGGGTCGGCTCCCAAAGATATACCGAATTTCAACGACCCTGCCGGACAGTTAGACCGTCAGGAGCGGCAGCGTTCATTGACACGCGCAATTCTTAACCTGCCAGAAAATCAGCGGTTGGCTTTTATTTTGTGCCATTACGAAAACTTCAGTTACGCCGAATCGGCAAACGCCATGAACCTGTCGGTCAAAGCTGTCGAATCATTGCTGGTTCGCGCCAGGCGCAGTCTGCGTCAGGAATTGGAACCTCTTAGAAAAAAAAATTAGCCTGGGCGCAGGGTTTTTCCATCTCAGTTGTATAAGCAACCGACAACCATGACTAGATCGAACAATCCAAAAAAACTATCTGAGATTTCGGATCAGGAATTCGACCAATTTCTGCGTGATGTTGACGACCTGTATGGCGAAGCGCCGGGTTTGGTGGTTCCGCCAGGATTCATGCCAAGAATTGTCAAACTGGCAATGGCTGAACTGGCAGTGGCTGAAAAGACTGCGGCGATGATAAAAGCCCGACAAAGCTGGTCAATTCGCGGTTGGTTTTTCGATTTCAGTTTAGCCGCCCGTGTCGCGCTTGCTTCAGCCTTATTGCTGGCAGGTTTTGGTGGTTTTCGGGCTGGACAAGTTTTGACCGGGCTGATTACTCAACAGAAAAATCATCAACATTTTGAGGCTACCGACCCATTGGGATTGGCCGTGCCAGAACAGGCAATCGTTCAATTGGTTCGTCACGATGGGTTGAGCGCCGACAACCAGCCGAATAAAAAGTCCGGAGGCTCACAGTGAGAAAGAGGTTTTTTCAGGTTGGATTCGTCGTTTCCATTGTCTTCAATATCGCTGCTGTTACCGCCGTGGTTTACAGCCTGTATTTCGCCCAACCTGTTTCCAGTCACAAAACAAATACTTTTGCCGCCTATGACCGTCTGAGTTTATCCGAGGAACAGAAACACGAGTTGTGGACTCGTTATATGGAAATGGTGCGCGGCATTACTGCTTCTCAGCAGCAATACAAAACTAAATGGGTTGAGGTCGTTCAAATGATTTCAGCGCCGCAACCGGACTGGAAGGCGATTGAAGCCAAGCAGGCAGAGATTCTGGACATCAACCGCGAAACTCAAACGATGATTTTTCAACGATGGGATTGGGCCAAAAGCCGCCTGACGCCGGAACAGCAGCGATTGTTTTTTGAATTGCTGCAAGAGCGTATCAAGTCCGGCGAATTGCTTGGCGAAATCAAAACCGTCCAGGAAATCATCAACAAAAATTCAACCAAACCCTGAACCAAAAATGTCGCAGTGTCAGTAGCCCGACCGTCAGGAAGGGCTTGGATTTCGTGAACAAGCCCTTGCTTACGCGCGGGCTACCGACACTTGCGTAAGTTCTATTCAGAAAACAACCAACGCAAACTTAGGAGAGATTGCAATGAAACGCACCATCAGCTTGTTATTCGTGTTCGGCCTGCTTCTGGCCGGAACGTTATTTCTCACTCAACGGAATGGCGACGCCAAAGAGAAAATCGCGGCTATGCCGACGTTTTCAAAAGATGTCGCGCCGATTCTTTTCGCCAAGTGCGCGACTTGCCATCATCCCGGCGAAGCCGCGCCGATGTCTTTGTTGAACTACAAAGAAGTTCGTCCGTGGGCTAAATCAATCCGCGAAAAAGTGGTCAGCCGCGAAATGCCTCCCTGGTACGCCGACCCTGCGCATGGCGAATGGGTGAACGACGCTCGCCTGACCAACGATCAAATTGAAACGATCAAAAACTGGGTTGAAGGCGGAGTGAAAGAAGGCGACGCCAAGGACTTGCCAGCGCAGCCAAAGTTTTCTGACAACGGTTGGCGCTTCGGTCAGCCCGACGCAGTGCTTTCAATGACTGAAGACGCGACGATTCCGGTTGATGGCACACTGGCTTACAAGTATTACGCCGTGCCGACCAACTTTGACGAAGACAAGTACGTTCAATTTGCTCAGATCAAACGCGGCGAACCCAGCGTTGTGCATCACGTCATCATCACCGTACGCGAACCCGCCGACGGCAATCTGCCTCCTGCCGGAGAGATCAAACCCAACGCGCAGCGCGTCAACCCTGAAAATGCGAACAGCTCAGGGGGGCAGCGGCAACAGCGTCAAGG
>JAGNMH010000547.1 GCA_017991275.1 Acidobacteriota bacterium | reverse complement strand
ACTGGATATGCTGGACGGACGAATGATCGCAGAGTAAGCTTTTACTCTATTACACTATTGGAGATTCCTTGATGAGCGTATTGCCAAAACATAAATACACATTGGAAGAATATCTTGATCTGGATGCAAGTTCCGAAGAGCGCTTGGAATTTTGGGATGGCGAGATCTTCTCGATGAGTGGCGTTAGCAACGAACACGATCAAGCGGAGGGGAATCTTTATTTTTCTCTGCGGCAACGTTTAGGAGAACGCAGATGCCGGGTGTTTCAAGCAAACATGCGAATCAAAGTACCAAGTATGCCGCCTTACCGTTACGGCGATGTCTCTGGGTTATGTGGCCAGCCAAAATTTGAAAAGATTGGCGGAGTTGATGTGTTGACCAATCCGTCGTTGATAATCGAAGTTCTTTCCACTTCAACCGAAGCCTATGATCGTGGAGACAAGTTTACTCACTATAAATCCATTCCCAGTCTGACCGAATACCTGTTGGTTGCACAGCATCGCCCGCATGTTTCTCAATTCATCAAACATACTGACGGTTCATGGCTAAACCTGGAATTCAATTCGCTTGAGGATGTATTAAAAGTAGTTTCGTTGGGTTGCGAATTATCACTTGCAGAAATCTATCACGATGTTGTTTTTCCGCCGCCCGCCGCCAAAATGACTTTTGTCTAGGTCAAGGCCGGTTGCCCGGACCAATCCTGGTGAACGGCTCAAGATATTCTTCTCAGTCGTGCGACCATTCCGGCAGCGAACGAAAGTAAAACCGAAGCCGCAGTCATCACAGTTGCATCGGCAATGTCGTTTTCGGGGTCAACTTCGACCAGATCAATTGCGCGAACTTTGGGATGTTGGCCGCACAGAAATGCCGCCTGTTTCAACTCCCATGGAGCCAGTCCGCCTGGGCGCGAACCCGGGCAAGCAGGAGCGTAAATGCGATCCAATACGTCCATGTCAAAATCAACATAGATGGCTTTGACCCGTTCCGACAAATGAGCCAACGCACCTGAGACCAGGGTTTCAAAATCGCGGCTGCGAACCTGTCCCATTGTAACCACCGAAATACCTACATCATGCGCAAACTCGGCATACGCGCCGGAGTTTGCAAAGCCTTGAATGCCTGTTTGGACGATGTTGTCTCCGGGCAAACCATCGTTCAGCAAAGCGCGAACGGGATTTCCATTGGTCAGCCCCATATCCAAATCGCGCAGGTCAAAGTGCGCATCGAATGTCAGCAAGCCGCAATCTTCCAATGGCAAACCCAGGCCGTGAACTCCAGGGCGAGTGATGCCGTTGTCGCCGCCCAAAATGGCTATCGCATCAGCATCGGCCAAGCTGCTGTTGACGGCTTTACTAAGCGGTTCAAAAACTTCAGCCAGCGTCGCATAGGAATAATCCAGGTTTCCTGTGTCGCGCGCTTTCAGCCAGCGCAAATCGGCGGCGCTTTCTATGTCAAAGCAACTGAACTTTTTCAGGATCAAGCGAACGGCATCCGGAGCCAGATCGCATCGCCCGGGTGTGATCGAACCCAGCCGAACCGGCGCGCCAAGCACCGCCAGCGTTCCCAGTGTCTGCGCGTAATGCTCACCGCCTAACCAAGCACTAGCTCGCCGCCAGTTGGGGTCGTTGAATAATGGTCCTGTGTCGGTATTCATTTGTTCTCCATTTCGGTTGGCGTAACCATTTGGAAGCCCAGATTGCGACAATCGCTGTTTACCGTCAAGGAAAACGAAAGCCGCGCAACATCCGATCCCAAAATGGAGATGCTGCGCGGCTATGTTTACAACGGATTTAGGTATCCGCAGTTGAAGTTAGCGCCGAACCAGAGTGAAGTTATCCACCACAAAATTGCTGCGGATATAACGACTCTGATTACCGACTGCGTAAATGGTGATTGGAATGCTGCCGTCGGCGACTGTGAAATTGACGCTCAGGTGAGCACGTTGACCCGAAGGGGATGCCGATGACACTCCTGGAGCGCCGTTGTTGAAATTCACACCCAGAGTTGCAATTGTTCCGATGCTGGGAACGACATCCGCACTCAAGGTGTAATTGCCCGGCGGCAAAGAAATATCCTGGGCGCAATAATCCACCAATCGGCGGCCATTCGCCTGGAATTTAAGCGCGTATGCACCATCACTGACCAGAGTCGAATCGTTGACGATTGAAGCTCCGCCGCCTTCGAAGAAGTACGTGAAAACTCGCCAGCCACTGTAATCGCCTGTTTCAAAACTAGGATTGACGATCACGTTTAACGGAGTTCCGCCGGGCGGAGTTGGAGTCGGTGTTGGAGTTGGTGTGGGAGTCGGCGTCGGACTCGGAGTTGGCGTCGGCGAAGGCGTGGGTGTCGGGCTTGGAGTTGGAGTCGGCGAAGGCGTCGGCGTCGCTGTCGGAGTTGGCGAAGGCGTTGCCGTCGGTGTCGGGCTTGGGCGCGGAATGCGTGGGCCAAGCAAGCGAATCGTGTGAGTGAAATAGTCGCTGACGTAAATGTTGCCTTTGGAATCAACTGCCGCTGCTCCGGGGCGAACAAATGCCGCTTGTTGAGCCGGGCCGTCAACGTGATCTTCGATGCCGCTGCCAGCGATGGTTGTCACGACGTTGCGTGTCACGTCCAACTTGCGAACTTGGGCGTTATGCCAATCGGCGATAATGAAATTGCCGTCGCGGTCGCGTGCGATTCCAGTGGCAAAAAAGAACGAAGCCTGAAGCGCCGGGCCATCTTTATCAATTCCGCCGCCAGCAACGGTTGTCACGTCACCATCCGGAGTCACGCGGCGAATGCGGCTGTTGAAGAAATCAGCAATCATCAAATTGCCTTGAGTATCAAAGGTTGCTTGAGGCGCTGCGCCTGAAAAACTGAACGCGGCGGCCGAACCCTGTCCGTCGGCGTAACCATTGACGTAACCGGCAATTGTCGAAACGTACCGGGTGGCGTCAATCTTTCGCACCAAGTTGGTTCCAGAATCAAGAACGTAAATGTTGCCGGAATCGTCCACTGCCACGCTGGTTGGATTGGCAAAACGAGCGTTCACTCCGACGCCATTCTGAGAACCGTATTGTCCGCTGCCTGCGATGGTTGTCACCTGCCCGCTTGGCGAAATCTGGCGAATGCGATGATTGCCGTAATCGGCAACTATGATGTTGTCGTTTTTGTCCACCGCGACTCCCGCAGGGCCGTAAAAGCGCGCCAGCGTGGTTCCATTTGCGAACCCGGCAATACTTCCGGCGACGGTCGTCACCGTTCCATCAGGCGCAACTTTGCGAATGCGATGATTGCGGAAATCAGCCACGATGACGTTGTCGTCTTTATCAACACAGATGCCCAGCGGAGCATTGAAACGGGCAGTTGGCCCAACTCCGTCGTTTGATCCGGGAGAAAAACCGACTCCGGCAAGAGTGCTGACGTAAAGACTGCTTTGAGCCGTGCCTGGTCTGGTGTTGAAGAAAGACGTTACGGCCAGAACCAAAGCCAGAAAGGCGATGGTGCGAATGGTCAAACTCGATTTCAAATCGCGAGCTATGAACAGACGGGAAAAGTTCATTGGATATTGCTCCTAAAAAGGGAACGCCCACGCGGGCAATTTATTGAAAGGCTCAGTTTTGAAGCTCGCCTGCCAAAATTTCTGGGGAAATGGCGGCGAATCATGCGCGGAGAGTTTGGCGCTTTATTGAGTCGCTTCTGATTGCCAAATAAAGAATGCGGTTGCTTTTCTGCGGGAACTTTTTAATCCTCAGCCACAATACTTGGCAAGTCACCTTACTTTTTCAATTTCAGGAGGAAAAATGCACAGATTCTCGATCGTTGCTTTCCTGGCTCTTTTTGTCAGTTTGACGTTTTCGGCTTCCGCCCAATCCAAACTTGAGCAAGCCAAAACGCAAATAGAAAAACGGATTGCTGCCAGCGGCGCAGAAGTCGTTGGCGTTGCGGTTTACGACCTTGAAACCAAACAAACTCTGCTGATCAACGAACGTGTCAGCCTGCACGCCGCCAGCACAATGAAGCTGCCGGTGATGATGGAAATTTTCCGGCTGGTTGAAGAAAAGAAGCTGAGATTAACCGATCCGATTGAAGTCAAAAACAAATTCTTCAGCATCGTTGACGGCAGCGAATATCGTTTGAACAAGAGTGACGACAGCGACGAAGAGGTTTATAGCCGAATCGGTCAGAAAATGACCGTACAGGAACTTGTGGATCACATGATCACCTGGAGCAGCAATCTGGCGACGAACATTTTGATTGAGCGTGTCGGCCCTGAAAATGTCA
Source organism: Acidobacteriota bacterium (assembly GCA_017991275.1). Lineage (GTDB taxonomy): Bacteria > Acidobacteriota > Blastocatellia > RBC074 > RBC074 > RBC074. Next base: position 350 of record JAGNMH010000547.1, on the reverse strand, counting down.
TGAAGCTGATGGCGGAACTCGGCGCAAACGACATTCGAGTCTTGCGCGGAGTCGAAGATTCAAAAGCTTTTCAGGCAGGGAAGAACAACACCACGACGGCTTTTGATTTGATGTTGCTGCTGCGAGCGATCGCCGAAAACAAGTTTAAGAGCAAACGCATTTGCGAAAAGATGGTAGAGGTTTTGTCGGCTCAGCACTTCAATGACGGGATTCCGGCGGGAGTTCCGACCGGAACTCGCGTTGCTCACAAGACCGGCGAAATCACCAAACACAATCACGACGCCGCAATCGTTTACCCGATTGGTGGCAAACCTTATGTGATTGTCGTCTTGACCAAAGGCATTGCCATC
>JAGNMH010000546.1 GCA_017991275.1 Acidobacteriota bacterium | reverse complement strand
ATCATCCATCGTCACCATATCCTGAATCTGTGGCGCGTAACGCGGGTACCCTACGATCACCCAGGCCGACACGTCCACCACAGCAGAACCGGACTTTCCGGTTGAAATCCACTTGTTCGGGTCTTTTGGGTCTTGCTGCAAAATGTCGTAAGTAACCTGAGCCAGCACTGGGCCGTCCGAAATATCGTCAAACCACCCGTCGTTGTTGGCATAGGTTTGAATACTGGGCTGGCCGAACCCGCTGTTCATTGACCCTGAATTTCCGTATCCGCCCAACACCACCAACCGATTGAATGTTTCCTGATCGCCGCCTTGAGTGATGGTCTGCCGTGTCGCCATGATTTCGCCCAGCGTGTTGATCGAAAACGGTGTGAGTGGCGGCGGGAATGTTTGTGCCGAATCAGGGTTCTGGCCTTCGGCAAATTGGGCGATATTGACGTTCGGGTTGCCTGGAACTTGGTTCGGGTCTGTGTATGAAATGCTTTGCGGGCCGGGGTCAATAATCAGGCGCTGTCTGTCGCCGACATCCGTGATACCTGCGTTGCGTAACGGATGAGAGGACGAATAGCCGTGTTCGCCTTCCAGTTGCTGGAACTCGTACCAGTTGGCTTTTTTGTTAGCCAGATACACCGTCCAATTGATGTTGGTGACGGTCCCGGTGGCGACTTGTCCGGTTTTTGGGTTGATGAATTGCAATCGTTCGCCGATTTTGACTTCGCGACCTGCGGGCGAAGCCTCGTCGTAAACGTAAACCCTGAATCGCGCTCCCTGACGGTAAACGGCTCCGCTGGAGTCCTTAAAGTTGGAAACCACCGCTTCGGTTCCGTCGCTGTTTACGGTTGTGTTGCCATTCTGATCGCAAGCGATTGGCAAAGCACCCGGCGATTCCGGTGCCAGGTAAAATCCCGAAGTGCTGTCTCCGACGCGGGCAATTCCGATTGCAGGATGAATCTTGAATTTCGTAGCCATAAGTAATGTCCCTAAAAAAAGTTCACAGTTCACAGTTCGTAATTTACTGTTTGCTGTTTTGCGGTATGTGGTTCTCGCGGAACAATTGCTCACGCAACTGAACCGAGATTGATCACAAAGAAAATCTTCACTGTGAATGGCGAACCGCGAACGGTGAACTGATTCAATCAATAAAGTTCAGTGAGACCGCGTCCAGCCAAAGCGAATTGCTCTTTTGTCTTCCGGCCAAATCCATCACCACCAGACTGATGTGCATATCGGTTTCGCCCTTTGCTTTCAGTTTGCCAATGGTGTCGGTTGCGTCCAGCTTGATGTTGAAAGGAGTTTTTCGATGACGTGGCCGCTGATCGAACTTGCGTTTGGATGCCGGCGGCGGATCGCAATGTCCCGGCCCGCCGATGCAACCGCCTGAAAACAACTGCAATTGCCCGACGAAACGATCATTGCCTGTGGTCGGAGTGTTCACGTCTGCGTTCGGAGAATTCAGAAACACGCGAATGAAGGTTCCGCCGTTGACCGAGTACTGAACATTGTGCAGTCGAACTTCGGCATGGCGATGTTGCTTCAGCACTTGCGGGTGAACCCAGGTCGGCGCCGATTTGAATTTTTCGATTGGGGCTTTGTTGTTGGTTTCGTAAAGGTGCGAAGACAGGATGTATTCGTAACCGAGCTTGGAAGTGTTCAAAGTGTCGGCAACCGTCATCGTCCACGGAGGCAAAATAGCAGACAGGTTGTCCGGGTTGGTGTTTGGGTGAAGCTGTTGCCATTCTGCCCACAACCGATCCACGTTTGAGTGATGTCCCCAAAAAATCGGGTCAAATGCTGTTGTGCCCGGCGAAACCATGGCTCCGAATTGAGGCTCGTTGGGGTTGTTTGGGTTGTTGGGATTGAACGCCGGATTGGCTCCGCCCGAAAAGTTGTGTAACAGGTTGTGGATGTTTTCCAGCGCGCCGAAAAAATGATCGTCACCCGGACCGCTGCCGAATTGGAAAAAATTGGTCAGCGCCAAGATGTTTTGAATGTCCTGCGGTGTCGGATAAGCCTCGAAGATCAGTCCGGAATTGCCGCCCGGCCAACGAAAGCGATACCACAACGGATTGATGTTCCGCAGTTCGTTTAGAATTGCATCATCGCTGACTGTATTGACTCCATAAGTGATTCCGGCGGCGGCAAACAGCCGGTTTCCTGAATTATAGGTCGTGTCGTTTTCGCGTTTCGGGTCGTAAACGATTTTTTGCAATTTGTTCAAATCGTCGGGCGAAACCTTGCCGGTTTGTTTCAGGTTTTTGATGCCGTCACCGGTAATCCAGCAGCGATAAGGGATCGGGATGATGCCGTTGTCCAGCGTCGCGCTTGAATTCATGTCCATAACCGAAGCCCGCACGTCGGCCTCGTCGTCGGCAGTGTCTTTGCCCCAAGTCCAATCCCAATACGGCAAGGTGACCGTCGGGTCAACATCCTGCATTTGTAATTCAAAGAAATACAAATACGCTCGATGCCAGGTCGTGAATTCTTCCCAACCGTGCTGGCAATTGCTGGCATGAATGCGCGCCCAATAATTGAAGCTGCGTTCGTCCTGCTGGAAATTATCCAGCTTGTGCATCTGCACTATGACATTGCGGAATCGCTGCAATTCGTCCGGAGACAGAAACGCAATGTTTTTGCGCGCTTTGATTGTGTCGGATTCGTGGCGATAGTCGTTGATGGAGCGCGGTGAAACTGGGTGATCTGCGTCGCCGCGAGCTAGTGCGGCGACCAGGGATTCGGCGACTTCGATTGCGGAGCGATTTTCGTCCGTGGCCGGGCAGCCGTCGTCAATCCAGTCAGAGATGAATTGAATGTCTCCGCTGGAAACTGTCTTGCCTCCCCACGGCAGACGAGGGAACTGGGAATCGTCGAATGGATATTCGCCTTTCAAGCCCTTGATCAGCCCTGAAGCTGCTCCGCGGCCGGGAAATTTTTTCGGCTTGGCGCTCGGGGCCGAACAACAGTCTTCGTCTGATTCAGTCGGGGCGGGCTGAGCAGGCGGGGCTTCGTCCGAGTGACAGCAACTCATAACCGGCAAACTGCCGCCGCCCGAAGATAAAGCAGGCAAACCAGAAACGGATGGTGCTGTGGCTTCACCCACAGCGGCAATCATTCGTACACCATAAATACTGACACCCAGAAATTCAGCCAGTGGCAATCGCCAGAATTCCTTGTAACCTTGATAGCTTGGGCACGCATCTCCCTGAGCATCATCCAGGATTTGTTTTACTCGTTCGTAGCGGGGTTGTTCGGGTGGAGTGGTTTTTTCGGTTGTGGGTTTCTTTGGCATGGAAAAGCGCCTCATCCCCGTCGGCTTACAGATTTGCGCGATGGATGGATTAAAGCCTGATGACAGGCGGTTTCTAATTGATGATGGAAAAGCTGGAAACTACGTTTGTTACTGAATTGGTGTCGGGTTTGTTTTTTTGAACTGCTCTTATTATTCGTCGTCACCCAGCAGAATCATTGATAAGGAAAGCCTCTGCTTTAGGTTGGGCAACATATTGCATTTTATGACAGCGCGATGGGCATCTTAAGTAGTGCATTCCAGACTGTCAATAATTACTCAACTTAAGCAGCTTTTGGTAATGAAAATGTTCTTCCATTAGCTAAACCGAAATGTTCAACGGTTTTCCCTCATTGGATCGCAAAAAACATGTCTGCGAAATTGACGTATATGCTTTGGCAGTGAATGGCTTTGTGGCTATGATGACCGCCGCCACCCCAGGCTCGCGGCTGATCACTGCTGTTCAGGATCAGTCCAGCCATTTCAATTCAATGCCTGGAGGTACGCTTGCTTTTCAAAACACTCAGCGCAGCCGTTTACGGAATTGACGCAGAACTGGTCGAAGTCGAAGTTGATCTGACGCCGCGTGCAGGCGATTCGATGAATGAACAACCCGCCGTGATCGTTGTCGGGCTGCCAGACCTGGCCGTCCGTGAAAGCCGGGAACGCATTCGTTCCGCCATTAACAACAGCAGTTTTTTCTTTCCCGTTTACAAAATCACAATCAATCTGGCTCCGGCGGATGTGAAGAAAGAAGGCTCGGCTTTCGACCTGCCAATCGCCGTCGGCATACTTGGCGCAAACGGAGAATTGCAGCGCGAAGAACTGGACGACACTTTGCTGATCGGAGAACTGGCTTTAGATGGTCGAATCCGCCCGGTTCGCGGAGCTTTGCCGATAGCCGTCGCCGCCAAACGAAAAGGGTTGAAACGATTATTGTTGCCGGTTGAAAACGCCAGCGAAGCCGCAGTCGTCGCCGGGTTGGATGTTTACCCGGTAAAGGATTTGCGCGAAGTCATCACTCTGTTGAATCTGCCTGAAATGCCAGAGCCAATGAAGCTGGACGTTGGGATGATGTTGAATGCCGCCGACCAGTATCCGATTGATTTCCGCGAAGTACGCGGACAGATGCACGCCAAACGCGCCATCGAAATTGCCACCGCCGGAGGCCACAACATACTTTTGGTCGGCCCGCCCGGTTCCGGCAAATCAATGCTGTCAAAACGTATTCCCTCCATTTTGCCGCCGATCACTTTTGAAGAAGCTCTGGAAACGACAAAGATTCACAGCGTCGCTGGCTTTACCGACTCGCGCGGTTTGCTGACCACACGCC
>JAGNMH010000024.1 GCA_017991275.1 Acidobacteriota bacterium | reverse complement strand
GTGCGAAGATGGAATCAGGGGCAAAAACACCGCGCCGGTAATTGGCCGCCGAAGTGCTGGCGATGCTGCCGCCGTTAAGCTGCGGCGTCGAAAACCAGCGAAGCAATTTCCATTGCAAAATCCGGCTGCCATCTGTGTCTTCGCGCACCGAACGAAAGGCTATCAAAACGTCGGAATCTCCATAACCAATCGAGCGCAAAGCGTAAGCGGCATTTTGCGTTACTGGCAATGATTGTTTGTAAAAGAATCCGTTTTCGGTAAAGCCCTGTCCGCTGCGCTGGTATTGTTGCCGGGCTTCGGCTTCAACCAGAGGCGCAGCGAACGAAGCCAGATACTTCACGCCGGGATGATCGAGGGTGACAGAATTCAAATCCGTCGAACCGAGCGAAACCATAAAACCAAAGTCTGCTCCCGCAAATCCGACTTTGAAATTGCTCTGTTCCAAACTCAAATCCGAGCCGAAGCCATATTCATGTACCAGCCGCACGAATGAGTAATATGCTCCGCCGCCGCGAGTTGAAAGCGCGCCGTCAAATTTTTCGCGTGGCAGGATGCGAATCAGTCCCGTGTCTGGCTGGGCCAGAAACGCCGCGCTGGTGGTGAAATCAGTTGGGTCGGGTTGCAGGAAAATAGTTTCCTTAGCCTTTAACTGATCCTGCAAAGTTTTGATTTTGGCCGGATCGGTTTCAGCTTTTAACTGATTGATGAGTGTTTGGATTTCACTGAACAGTTGTGTACGGTCAACAGATTGCGCCGCGATGGCGAGCGAACAGAGAGCGGCTAAAAACATTGTCGCTGCCAATTGTCGGACGTTCTGGAGAAAGCTTGTCGAACAGGTCATAAAAAACCTCCGAGGCTGAAAAAACGCCTGATTGTCGTTGAATTAAGGGAGCGAAACGTCGGCATTTTACGCCTCTGACCATTGCAGTCAAAGCTTGCGCCGCCGTTTCAGAGAGTTTGATTAGTGGAGGGTTTTTACATCACCAAGACTGGCGGTGGGTTGAGGATGTTGCCGAGCGCGGCTTCATCCAGGTGATAGGTTGAGCTGCAAAAATGGCAGATCAGGTCAGCGCCTTTATCTTCTTCCAGCATTTCGCCCACCTCCTCAGTGCCAAGCATGGTGATAATGCTGACTGCGCGGTCGTAAGAACACTTGCAGCGAAATTCGACCGGGTGAGTTTCCATCACTTCAAATGCCAAGCTGCCAAAAACCATAGCCATCATTTCGCGCGCATCGGCTCCATTGCGAATTATCTCAGTGACGTGCGGCGCTGCGGCGACTATTGTTTCAATTGCGGCAACTGTTTCTTCGTCGGCTCCGGGCATGACCTGAATCAGAAAGCCGCCAGCCGCAGCCACTTTTCCTTGCTCCGGTTCAACGAATACGCCCAGCGAAACCGCCGAATTTATCTGTTCAGAAGTTGCCAGATAATGCGTGATGTCTTCGGCAATTTCCCCCGAAACAATCGGTACAGAACCGTAATAAGGCTCTTTTGCCAAGCCGATTTCGTAGCCGGCTTCGCGTATGACGTAAAGCATGCCGTCGCCGACAATTTGTTTCACGTCCAGCTTTCCCAGCGCAGTTGGCGGAGCATCGGCCAGCGGATTTCTGACATAACCGCGTACTGTTCCGTGCGCGCTGGCTTCGGCGGTGATGCCGCCAAGCTCGCCTTTGCAATCAAACCGCAGCGTGACGTATTCCAGATCTTTGAAAGTTCGCCCCAACAGCAAAGCTCCGGTCAGTGCGCGACCAAGCGCCGCCGAAGCCGTTGGTGATGCTTGATGTCGCCCACAAGCTTCGCTGACCAGATTTGTGGTCACTGCCGCGATGACGCGAATGGTCGAATCTGCCAGTGTGCCTTGAATCAAATGATCTTCCAAAATGTCTCCCAAAGTTTGTAGTCCCGCCTTTAGGCGGAATGGGTCTGACTGCCGAAACCATTCCGCCTAAAGGCGGGACTACGAACTTTTATTTTTGCGTGACGGTCAAACCTTCGCGCGCGATGCGGTATTTAATGACGTGGCCTCCGGCCTGAGCTAGCGCAGCTTCGACACCGGCTTTGCGTCCGGGTTTGCAGTAAAAGGCCACACAGCCGCCGCCGCCAGCGCCGCAAACTTTTGCAGCTTCGCCTCCGTTTTGTTTGGCGATTTCTATCAGTTCGTCAATGAATGGCGTCGTGATGGTCGGAACCAGTTCGCGGCGGCTGGCCCACTCTTCGGCAAAGATCCCGCCAACTTTATCAAAAGCTTTTGCGGTCAAGGCCTCGTCAATCTTCAGCGCGGTGTCGCGTATGCGGTCGAAACGTTCGACGACGTCGCCCTCGCGGTCAATGTGCTTTTTGTACATTTCCCAGTTGTTGATGCCGGAATTGCGAGGCGCACCGGTAAAACAAAGCGCGACACGGCTTTCCAGTTCGTCCAGATCGGTGGTGACCTCTTCGCGCGTGACGCCTTCGACATTCAGCTTGACGCGAGAAACCCGACCATAGACTGCCGGGAAGTAATCCTGATAACCGGCCGGAACTTTCAACACTTGAGTTTCCACGTTGATGGCGATGAACGGCAGCCGTTCGGTTGGGTAACGCCCGCCGACCAGTTTGTTCAGCGCGCCGCAAACGGCGATGTTCAGCGCGGACGATCCGGCCAAACCGGCTCCAGCCGGAGCCATACAATCGGTCGTGATGTTCAAACCGGTTTCCGGCTTAAAGTGATAAATCAGTTTTGAGATCAGAGACAGTTCGTCATCGCCGCGAAGCTCTTCCAGCGAATTGACCTGGACGCGAACGCCACGGTCTTTTGATTCGACGATGAATTTGCCGTCGTCGCGTGTTTCCAGACGGCATCTGGCGTATTGGTCAATGGCAAAGTTGATCGTTTGCGTGTTGTCGTGAAACAGGTAAAGCGGCCACAGGTCAATTGTGCCTCCGGCCAAGTCAATGCGCGTAGGCGCTTGTGATTCGATAATCAACGAAAACCTCCTGAAAACTTAAATGTAATGTTTGGGGTCAGATGCGATGAGAACCTATCTGTCTTGATCTGTGTTGTTCCGGCGGGAGTCTGTCCTTACTAACCTTATCGTCTTCCACGTAATCTTTGACGGATTCTTTCCTAACTGTGTCTATGGCTTCGTGAAAAGTCTCCTGAAATTTTTCGTGCAACTTTTCGTGAATGCGCGGCGGTTCCATCGGTTCCATTTCGGGGACTCGGCGGCCAACGACGAAAACTTCAACCAGATAAAGTGTAAGCGCAATGCCAATCGCAATGGCAAAAGCGACCAGCAACAGCACGCCGAATTTTTGAACTCTTCCAATCGTAACGACAATCGCTCCACTGAACGAATATCCCAAGCCAATCAGAACCAACGCCCAGGCTCCGCAACTGGCCAGCGTCAGAGGCAGAAAGCGCCGCAAACGCATGTGAGCGAATCCCCAGAACACGGCGCTGGCCGTCCGCAAACCATAAACGTATTTGACCAGAAAGATCGAATAAAGGCCGAAACGCGCGCAGAGCTTTTCCAGTCTGGGTTGCGCGCGTTGGTAAAAAGTTCTGTGCTTGATCCATTCTTTGCCGCGATAACCAACCAGATAGCTGAGCGAATCGCCGACAAAACCGCCAAGAGTGCTGACCAATAACGCTTCACCGAAAGTGAAAAGACCATGCTGAGCCAAAACCCCTGCAAAAAGCAGAGTCAGGTCGCCTTCGATCATAACGCCGAAGAAGACAGCCCATAGCCCATATTCTCTGATCAAATCTTCGATTAGCATCTATTGTTTAGAGCCAGTGACGGCAGCGGCTGATGATGGTGGCAAGGTTTTTGACTTTAATCGTCTTTGCCTTGTCCAACATTACTGACAGCAAATTCGCCCGTTTCCGCACAGTGCGGATCAGCAAATGCGTACTAAAAAACAGTCAGTGAAAATGCACCACTTTGCGCGCGTTAATGACGGATTTGGTTTCGCGCCTGCGCTTTTGAGCGGCGTAAAGATACTTTAAGCCTCCAAACAGCGCAAGCAAGGTTTACCTGCGCCAACATGTCGCGAAAACCAAAATTGACAGCTATTTGCAGCCGTTTTATAGTCCGCCGCAGGTGAAAACTTATGGCAAATACAGACTCCTCCAGCGCAAATTCTTCAGCGTCCGTGCTGCTTGGTGTGGATTTGGGGACCAATCACATACGTCTGGGCACGATTGATCGCGCAGGCAAAGTTTTGGCTTTTCGGCGCGATCATTATCCTGAAGGCTCATTGGCTAATGCGCGTTCGTTGGCCGACCAACTGCTGTCAGCGATCAGTCAGATGATCGAAGAGCAGTCAGCCACAGCGCCAGTCGCCGCCGTCGGCTTGGCCTTCCCCGGCCTGATCAATCAACACACTCAACGAGCAGTTTCGCTGCCAAACCTGCCTGATCTTTCCGAACTCGACCTGCGTCAGGAATTTGCCGGTCGCTTTGGCGTGCCGGTTTATTTCGATAACAACTCCAACGCGGCGGCTTATGCGGAAATGAACTGCGGCATAGCCGATGGCGTGAACGATTTTCTTTATCTGCACATTGGATCGAATGTCAGCGCGGGATTGGTGCTTGGCGGAAAGCTGCAACGCGGCAAATCTGGTTTGGCGGGCGACATAGGTCAGATGAACATTTACGCCGAACATCTGGGCGAATCCGTGCGGTTGGAAAGCATGGCTTCAGCCGAAAGCATAGTTCGCAGAACTCGTGACCGTTTGCAGAGAGATCGAACTTCATCGCTTTCCAGGCTGGGAGCGATGGGCGGGTTCAGTTACGACGACATTATCGAACAGGCTCACCTGGGCGACGACCTGGCAAAATTGATGCTGCAACGCACAGGAACTTTTCTGGCCATGACGATTGCTGACGTTATCAGCCTGCTCAATTTGGAAATGATCGCTGTCGGAGGCGCTCCTGCCGGAAGACAAATTCTGGTTTCAGCCATCGAATCCGAAGTCCAAAAACGCGCTTCAGCCCTTGCGCTGGCAGATTGCCGAATCGTGGCAGCGGAAATCGGTGCCGAAGCGACAGTCATTGGCGCGGCGCTGCTTGCAGCTCAGGCATAGAAATTATGCAGATGAGTTGAAGATGTTAGTGGTGATCAAGGCAGGATATAGTTTCAGTCTTCAGCTTCTTCGATCTTGATGTTTCGGCGGTTTGAAGCGCGGACTGGAACAATGCGGCGGGTTGGAACCAATGCCTGACTGGCTTGAGGGTCGTGTTCGATGATTGTTTGGTTGGCCATGTAATCGCGCAGCATTCCAAAGAAGCGATTGAATTCCTGCTGCATCTGATCCATTTTTTCGCGCATGTTCATGATGATTTCGACTCCGGCCAGATTCACTCCCAAGTCGCGCGTCAGGTTCAGAATCAGTTCCAGCCTTTCCAAATCGTCATCACTGTACAGCCGCACGTTGCCGTCAGAGCGAGACGGTTTCAGCAAGCCTTCGCGCTCGTACATTCGCAGCGTTTGCTGATGAATGCCGTAATGATCGGCGATTGCGCTAATTGTGTAGCCTTTGGCTCTTCGCTTCATAACTATTGCGGATTGCGGATTGCGGATTGCGGATCAAGTGTTCTTCAATCCGCAATCATTCCAACCCCATTTCGTCTCTGGGGTTTTCGGGATTCCGTTTAGCGAATTCTCTCAGCAATTCCTTTGAATCTTCGTCAATGATCTTCGGCAGCGCGATTTTGACTTCGACGTATTGGTCGCCGCGAGTCGAACCACGCAAACTCGGCGCGCCTTTTTCTTTCAGGCGGAAAACCTGTCCCGACTGTGTGCCAGGAGGAATTCTCAATTGAGCTTTGCCGCTGACGGTTGGGACTTCGATCTTTGCGCCTAGCGCCGCTTCGGGCAAAGTCACTGGAATTGTGCAATGAATGTTGTCGCCTTTGCGCGTAAAGATTTTGTGCGCGGCCACGTTGGTGACGATGAACAGATCACCCGGAGGCGCGCCGTACCTGCCTGATTCGCCTTTACCGGCAACGCGCACGCGCGAACCAGTGTCCACACCGGCAGGGATTCGCACTTTGACGGATTCGAACTTCGGAACGATGCCGTTGCCGGAACAAACGGGGCAAGGTTGGCGGCGTTTGCCTGTGCCGTTGCAAACATTGCAGGGCTGGTCGAATCGCAAAAAACCTCCGCCCGAAGAAAGTTTGCCCGTGCCGTTGCAGTTGCCGCAATTGACCTGGTTTGCGCCTGGAGCTTCGCCGGCACCGTTGCATCGGGCACAGACTTCGCTGCGGCGTACGTTGATGTTTGAGGTCAGACCGTTGATTGATTCTTCAAAACTGATCGAAAGGGGAAGCTCTATGTCGTGGCCCCGTTTCTGTTGTTGTCGAGATTGAGTGCGCGATGTTCCGCCACCAAACAAGTCGCCGAAAATATCCTTGAAGCTTTGGCCGCTTTCCGTCTGTTGACTTGACCTGGCCCCGCTGGCTGCCGCTCCGCCAGTGAAGACATTGCCCCAATCGAAATCGAAACCGCCCGGCCCGGCACCCGCTCCGCGCTCAGCAGCATCGCGCAAAGTGTCGCTGTAATTGCCGAACTTGTCGTAAACCTCGCGCTTTTTTGGGTCGGACAATACGTCGTTGGCTTCGGATATTTTTTTGAATTTCTCCTCCGCCGATTTGTCGCCAGGGTTCACGTCGGGGTGATGCTTTCGCGCCAGACGGCGATACGCTTTGCGTATGTCGTCTGCCGTTGCTGTTCGGCTGACGCCAAGGGCTTTGTAATAGTCTTCTTTTTGAGCCATAAATTTAGGACTGAGTTGCGAGGATTGAGTTCTGAGTCTGGATTGCCATCACTCAGTCCTCAGTCCTCAGTCCTCGGTTTTTATTGCGACTTGCTTACCGCCAGTTTCGACACGTTTTGGCAGGGTGACTTTCAGCACTCCTTTATCCAGATCAGCAGTTATTCCGTCTGCGTCAATCCGTTCTGACAGGCTGAAAGTTCGCTCGAAGTTGCCGTAAGAGTTTTCCAGCCTGTGTATGTTTTCTCCATGCTGGTCGCGAGTCCAACGGCGTTCGCCTTTCAGAATCAGCGTGTCTTCAACTATTTTCAATTCAAGGTCGGCCAGTGACACACCAGGAACTTCCGCCGTCAGCACGAACCCCGTCTGGGTTTCGTAAATATCCACCGGCGGAGACCAGGTACCATGCTGCGGTTCGACAGTGTAAAGGTTCGAGCCGCGTAACAATTGCGCCAGCTTATCTTCGACAGCAGACAGGTCGCTTAATAAGTAATGTTGCTTGGCCATAAGTCGGTAGTCGTTGGTCGGTAGTCGTTGACCAAAGGCGGGCCTGCGGTCAACGACTACCGACCACATTTTTTACTTCTTGTCGTCAACGTCAATGTATTCGGCATCAATCACATCGTCGTTACCGCCTGATGCCGAAGCGCCAGCCGACTGGGCTTGTTCATCAGTTTCCGAACCGCTGGTTGATTGTTGCTGATAAAGCGCCTCTGCAATGCGATGCGACACGCGAGTCAGAGCATCCAACTGAGCCTGGAATTGATCCGAACTGTTCGATTCGATAGTTTTCCTGGCTTCGGCAATTGCCGCCTCGGCTTCGGAGATCAATCCAACCGGAATCTTCTCGCGGTTTTCGTTGATGATTTTTTCGGTGTTGAAAATCATTGAATCCAGATGATTCTTGGTTTCAACCGCCTCGCGTTTACGTTTGTCTTCCTCGGCATGCGATTCGGCGTCTTTCATCATCCGGTCAATTTCGTCTTTGGACAAACCCGACGAAGCCGTGATGGTGATTTTTTGTTCGCGTCCGGTGCCTTTATCCTTTGCCGAAACGTTGACTATGCCATTGGCGTCTATGTCGAAAGTTACTTCAACTTGCGGCATGCCTCGCGGCGCAGGCGGAATTCCAACCAGATGGAATTTGCCTAGTGTGCGGTTGTCGCTGGCCATTTGTCGTTCGCCCTGCAGGACGTGAACTTCAACCGAGGTTTGATTGTCAGTCGCCGTTGAGAATGTTTCGGATTTACGAGTTGGAATCGTCGTGTTGCGCTCGATCAACCGGGTGTAAACGCCGCCCAGCGTTTCAATGCCCAAGCTTAACGGTGTCACGTCCAGCAGCAGCAGGTCTTTTACTTCGCCGGACAACACACCTGCCTGAACGGCAGCGCCGATGGCCACAACTTCGTCAGGATTGACGCCTTTGTGCGGCTCTTTTCCGAAAAAGGTTTTGACCATTTCCTGAATTTTCGGAATACGAGTCGAACCTCCGACCAGCACCACTTCGTCAATTTTGCTGGCATCAACCCCAGCATCTTTCAGCGCCTGACGGCATGGGTTCAGGGTGCGCTGCAAAATATCGTCAACTAACGATTCAAATTTGGCGCGTGTCAATTTCAACACCAAATGCTTTGGCCCTGAAGCGTCCGCCGTGATGAACGGCAGATTGACTTCTGATTCCATTGTCGAAGAAAGCTCGATTTTGGCTTTTTCGGCGGCTTCTTTCAGACGTTGCAACGCCATTTTGTCTTTTGACAGGTCAATGCCCTGATCTTTTTTGAATTCGTCAACGATCCACTGAATAAGGCGTTCGTCAACGTCGTCACCACCCAGATGAGTGTCGCCGTTGGTTGATTTCACCTCAACCACGCCTTCGCCGACTTCCAGAATTGAAATATCGAACGTGCCTCCGCCGAAATCGAACACGGCGATGGTTTCGTTCTTCATTTTGTCCAGACCGTAAGCCAGCGCCGCCGCCGTCGGTTCATTGACGATACGCAGAACTTCCAATCCGGCGATTCGGCCTGCATCTTTGGTGGCCTGACGCTGAGCGTCGTTGAAATAGGCCGGAACGGTAATGACCGCTTTTTCAACTTTTTGTCCCAGGTAATCTTCGGCAGCCTGCTTCAATTTTTGCAGAACCATGGCCGAAACCTCTGGCGGTGAATGCTCGCCGCCTCCGGCTTTAATACGCACATCGCCGTTCGACGCGGAAATTACTTGATAAGGAACCTGCTTGATTTCGCCACTGACTTCGTCAAAACGACGACCCATAAAGCGTTTGATTGAATAAACGGTGTTTTCCGGGTTGGTGACGGCCTGGCGTTTCGCAACTTGCCCAACCAACCGGTTTCCATCTTTGGTAAAGCCAACAACCGAAGGCGTAGTTCGCCCACCCTCTGAATTGGTGATTACGACAGGCTCGCTGCCTTCCATAATCGCGACGACCGAGTTGGTCGTTCCCAGGTCAATTCCTATAACTTTGCTCATACTTTCTCCTCCTTGAAGCTCGACAAGTCTAAAACTCTGAGCCAGCAAACTTTTTAGATGATTGCAGTGGCAATGACGCCACATTAAAGCGGGCGGAGTATAAATAGTTGAGTCAGTAGCTGTCAAGAAATATGATCGCAATGACTTAATCTGTTTAATTACATAAATTCTGTAGGCTTTTATGGCAGCAGGTAAACTGACAGTTCGTAAACTGGAATTGTGGAAAGTGTTGAAATCAAGTTGGCCATTGGCGGCTTGGAGCCGAGTGAGCGAGAGTTACTCTCAATCAGTAAAACGTCCATAATTTCCGCAAAGAGAGGGCCAAAGGCTTCCGACTCTTGTGCCAACGCTGGTATTTGGGCGCATGTTCACCTGACTTTATAGCAATCGCCGCTTATGTAAAGATTATCGCCGCGAACTACTTCTGTCCAAACTTGTGTTACGGAAAAAGAATTTCCTCGAAGTTATAACTCAAACGCTCTCGATAATAATGAATTCAGGAAAGGCATTTATGGCTGAAAAATCCAAAGCTGAAAAAGAGGTTGCAGAGCTTCGGCGTCAAATCAACCAGCATGATTACAGTTATTACGTGCTGAATTCGCCGACTGTCGCCGATGCTGAATACGACACGCTGATGAGACGGCTGAAAGAACTGGAAGCCGAGCACTCTGAACTTGTCACGCCAGACAGTCCGACTCAGCGGGTTTCCGGTCAGCCATCGGAAGGATTCGATGAGTATTTCCACAAACGCCCGATGCTGTCGTTGGACAACAGTTACAGTATCGAAGACCTGCACGATTGGGCGCAACGCTGTGAAAAGCTGGCTGAAGGTCGCAGTTTCGATTACGTTGCTGAATTGAAAATTGACGGATTGTCGTTGTCGCTGATTTACGAAAACGGTTTGTTGATTCGTGCTGTGACTCGTGGCGATGGAACTCGCGGTGAAGTTGTCACCGGCAACGCTAAAACGATCCGGTCAATTCCTTTGCGAATTGAAAGTGGCGATGTGACAGGAGTGCGCGGCAATGCTGTCAACGAAATCGAAATTCGCGGCGAGGTATATCTGCCTCACGAAGCCTTTGAGCGTGTCAACCGTGAACGTGCCGAACAGGAACTGCCGACCTTTGCCAATCCCCGCAACGCCGCTGCTGGAGCGATGAGGCAACTTGATCCGCAAGCCGTCGCCGACCGTCACTTGGATATTTTTTGCTATCAACTGTTGTTCGATGGCCAGCCTGCCTTCGTCACTCATCTTGAGTCTCTGGAATGGATGACCAAGCGTGGCTTCAAGGTCAATCAGCATCGCCAGCATTGCCGAACAATCGAAGAAGTAATTGATTATTGCAACGGTTGGGAGACGAAACGTGACGATTTGAATTACGAAACTGATGGAATCGTCATCAAAGTAAATCAGGTTGCCATTCAGGACGAATTAGGTTGGACATCGAAATCACCTCGCTGGGCTATTGCTTACAAATTCCCTGCAAGACAAGCTTCGACACAATTGGTGGATGTGATTTATCAGGTTGGTCGCACCGGAGCAGTTACACCTGTTGCCGTGCTTGATCCGGTTCAACTGGCCGGGACCACGGTTTCTCGTGCCAGTCTCCATAACTCCGAGGAAATGGTGCGGCTGGGTGTCAAGCGCGGAGATTTCGTATTTATAGAAAAAAGTGGTGAGATAATCCCTCAAGTCGTAAAAGTCATCACCGAACGACGCAGCGGTAGCGAAACCGATTTCAAATTTCCGACCGAATGCCCAATCTGTCGGGCTTCGCTGATAAAACCCGAAGATGAAGTCGTAACGCGATGCCCAAACCCGGACTGTCCGGCAAAGTTGCGCGCGGGGTTGCTGCATTTTTCCGCTCGGCGAGCTATGCGAATCGAGGGATTGGGTGAAGCCCTGGTTGAACAACTTACCTCGCCACGCATTAAACGTGACAAAAAGGGCGAAACAGTCAGCGACGAGTATGGGCACGCAGTGATCTTGCCTCCATTGGTTTTGGATTCCGCCGATCTATACAAACTGGCGGAACGCCGCGAAGAATTGATTACACTGGAAAGAATGGGCACAAAGTCGGCTGACAACTTGCTGGCTCAAATCGAAGCCAGCAAACAAGCAGGTCTAGCCCGTCTGATTTATGGACTTGGTATTCGTCATGTCGGCGAACGGACTGCAGCAATTCTGGCCAAACATCATGGCAGCATGGACAAGCTGGCTGTGGCAACTGAAGAAGAATTGAGCGCTATTAACGAAGTCGGTAAAGTTATTGGAGCTTCGGTTTTCGACTGGTTCAACCAACCGCGCAATCAAAACCTGATCAAGCAATTACAGTCAGCTGGCGTCAAAATGGAAACCGATCAAGCGGTGACCGGTGCTGCATCGCAGGTCTTCGCCGGTATGACATTTGTCTTGACCGGAACTCTGCCAACGCTCAAACGAGACGAGGCAAAAGCACTCATTGAAGCACGTGGTGGGAAGGTAAGTGGGTCAGTTAGTAAAAAAACCGACTATATTGTTGCAGGTGATGAAGCCGGCTCAAAATTGACCAAGGGAGAGGAGTTAGGTGTCAAAATAATCCATGAATCTGAATTGCTAGCAATAGTGCAGGAGTAAGTCCATCTATTTGTACACTTAGCTAAATTCATTTTTTTGCATTTTTTTTTGCTCAACGTATTGAAAAAATGACATATGCGAGTACAATACTATCCAACTAGCAGCGGTAAATACCCTAATGGCTGAGGACGCTGCTGAATCGGGGCACCGAAAGGGGCCCCATAAATTTTTTAGGGACACAGTTTTTTTAGTACTTTACCCGCACTCGATAACTCAATACAGCTTCTCCATCTTTCGCAATCGGAACAT
This sequence comes from Acidobacteriota bacterium, assembly GCA_017991275.1. Taxonomy (GTDB): domain Bacteria; phylum Acidobacteriota; class Blastocatellia; order RBC074; family RBC074; genus RBC074. Next base: position 5,311 of record JAGNMH010000024.1, on the reverse strand, counting down.
TGAACTTTGCAGCGAAGGCGGCTGTCTTCTCCGCCGGGAAGCTGGAGTTGATAATTTCCCAATCTCCTCCAATTGGTTCGTTGATGACAACCGTCACAGCTTCTTCCTTGTGGTTTCTGATTCGTATCTCATAAGCGTACTCGAACACTCTACGAGCGATATTTTTGTAATCAGTTTGCTTGCGTTCAGCAACAACATCGAAAGCGTCACCGAGTTTTATTCTGATCGCTTCATCTTTTGGAGTGTGGTCAATTCTATCTTCGCCGATGAATTGCTGAGAGCCGGTGCTGTCGGCTTTGTAAACGCGCACAATTCCGGCGGGCAGCGGCTGGCCCAGTCCGTTTTCTTTCCCGTTCTTGAAGCCGATGTAAACGCCGACCTTTTCTTTGATTGGTTCGCCCGGATTGTTATAACCCTGAAAATAATAAGGTTGGCCGTTGATAACCAGTTCCTTTTTGATTCCGAAGTCGGCAGCCGAAAGCAGGCTGATCTGTTTAGTCTCATTGTTTTTGATCGTCGCCTTTCGTTGCAACGTGTACAGATGGTATTCAAAAAAGGCCTGTTCTTGAAATTGCGGTTGAGGTGCGGCGCCTGCCATGTCCGTTGCTCTCATGCTTTTCACTGAAGTCATTACGTCGCCCGCGCGGTTCACGTCTCCAGCCACAAGTTTCAAATCTGCGTTTCGGTAAGCTGTTCCGCTGCTGTTGGTCAACGTCACCCAGCCATTCAAATCGGCTTTGGTATCGTTGGAATTAACCACGACAACGTAATCAGAGCGCCAGTTCAAGCCCTGAGTCAGATACGAGGCTTCGACTGTATGCGTGTCAGCGCCGGTGTTGTTCAGCGTCCAAACCAGCGTGGGTTTGGCAATTAAATCCTGTGGCAAACGGTCAAAGCGAATTTCAGCGACGTTGGTAGGATTGATGACTATCTGTCCTCCGATTTGCCAGACTTGCCCACTGTTGTTTGACAGCAAAGTCGCGCGTGTCGGAGTCAATTTTTCAGTGTTGTTTTCCATGGCACGCAAAACCAGGGTCAATTCCTGACCGACGTATTTGTCCAAGAGCTTGGCGGGATTGAGAAGGTCGTATTCGTAGCTTTGTTCGACGACGCTGAGGCCATCCGGAGCGGTCAGTGATTTTATGTGAACAGTCGTTGCATTGATCTGCTGAGCGACATCCATAAAACGCAGTTGAGAAGTTCCGCGCGGCAATCGCAATGTTCGGGTGTCTTTCACCAATCCCAAATTGGAATTGTAGACGGTGATGGCCACGTTCTTTTGATCTTCCAAAGTGCTTGTCCCGGTTTGGGAATCTTGCCTGGTTTGTCCGCTTTCAGAGTTTTCAGTCATTTTTGATTTCGCTCCTTCACGTCGTGGCTCGTCAGACGCGACTGCCACAGAAGTTGTTCCCAGCATTAGCGCCATTGCCAGTGAATATACAGCCATTGTTTGGCCAAGTTTTTTTAGTGAACTCATCTTCTTCTCCATCTCGATTTATCTTCTGTTGGTTTCTGCGAATGCCTGGAGGCTTTGCGACGCTTGAACGCCGATCCAATTTCGGCTTGCAGAAACAACAAACGCGCCAGTTGCCCGATTGTTGCAGACGATTTCCTAATCGTTGACAGCTTCGATCCGCTGCAACTAAATTGCCAGTTATGTTTGGAAGAAAATTCATCAGTTTCTATTTGAGCCTGACTTTGATTGCTTCTATGGGTTGTGGCGCGCAGCTTTACAAAGTCGCGCCACTGCCGACCAGCGAATCTGCCGATGACATAGCCAGCGGCGAGCTGGGGATGATTGCTGTGACGGCCATACTGGATGGAGATCAATCGCTGGAAAGATTCGAAGCCAATTTGCCTTTGGCCGGAGTCATAGCCGTTGATGTGCGTTTGGTCAATCGAACTTCAGCCGCAGTCAAAGTTGACTCGTTGAAATTCAGCTTGCGCGATAACAGCGGCAACCTTAAACAAATTTCGCCGGAGCAGGCGTTGAGGCGAGTAATGAAGTTTTACGGCGATGGTTTTTATCGCAAAGACGCCAAGCTGAGAACAATCGAAAGTTATGAAAAAGTTGGCTTGGCGGTTAATTCCACCGTCTCGCCGCAAGGAAACCAGCGTGGCTTTCTTTTTTATGAAAAGCAGAACAATCGAACCTCGCTTGGCGGATTGACGTTCTCTGTTGTCGGCGTGACAAAACAGATAAACATCAACAATAACTGAGCCAACCTCAACGTGACTCCAATCGAAACTATCAAATCTTACAAAGCCAACTCCGCAAATCCGTTTTATCAGTTCGCCTGGGGGATTCGGTTTTTCTTTGCCGGGTTGCGTATGCTGTTCCGCCATCCGGCGCTGTTGGCGTTGTCGCTGATTCCAATCGCGCTGACTTTGGTGTTTCTGGTGTCGCTGGTCATTGGCTGCGTGTGGCTGGTTGGGCAAATTATCTCTGGATTGATCCCCGATGATTTCCAGGTGTTTGCCAAGGCGATAATTCTGGTTCTGGCTTTTCTGCTCAGCTACTTTCTTTACTTGCCGGTGGCGCGGGTTGTGCTGGCTCCATTTGCCGAAGCCATCAGCCGCAAGACCCACAGCATTGTTACAGGTGAATCTGGTTTTTGCTCGGATGTTGGCTGGGGTAGAGCAATGAAGGAAGGTCTGAAAATCGCCTTGCTGCATATCGTTGTTGGCGGCCTGGCTTTGGCGCTGAACTTCATCCCGCCTGTTGGCCCAATCATTGCAGTTGTCATTTCGATTTCACTTTGCGGGCTGGATTTTCTGGACGTTCCGCTGTCGGCGCGCGGTATTCTGTTTGGCAACAAGCTGGGCGTCGTCTGGCGAAACAAATCAGCGGCTTTCGGTTTTGGCGCAGCCAGCTACGTGATGCTGCTTATTCCCGGCATCAATTTGTTATCGCTGCCGGTTGGAGTCATTGGCGCAACGCTATTGACCGACCAGTTCGAACTCACCTCTGCATCAACAAAAAGCTCTGAATGACACTGACAAAAAGCCAAAGCAACAAAATCGCCCCCCAAACGACAGCCGCCTTTATTGTGTTGAGCCTGGCCATCCTGTAATTGTGTTCTTCAGTTTGAAGCCCTCTGTATTTCACCCACCAACGAACCAACATCAGAGGCACAGCAACCAGCAAAATCAAAAAAACTGCCAAAGCCAATTTGCTCAAAATCGAAAAGGTCAAAGCAATAAAACATACAGCCAAAGCTCTGGCCATTATTGTTAGCAAGTATCCGTCACGGCTGGCATCGGCAACTTTGGTTTTGGCGTTGCCTTCAGCCGGCGGATTTTCAAGGCTGACGACCGCGCCGCAGTATCGGCAATTCGTCAATGAAGCGTTGATGAACTCAAGGCAGTTTTGGCACTGCACCGTTTGTTCCTGATTGGACAATGAATCTTCGGCCATGCTTGCTACCTCTTGTCGAAAAGCTCTTTGTGGCGGCCAAGAAAATCTTTGACGATCTGGCTGGGGTCTTTGCGTTCGACATCGGCTTCGTAATTCATCTGGCGCATTTCCTGATCGGTGACTTTGCCAGCAAGTCGCTCGATCAGAGTGCGTAATTCGGGATGACGATTCAGCGTTTCGGCTCGCACAACCGGCACGGCGTGATAAGGCGGGAAGTATCGGAGGTCGTCTTCCAGAGCGAACAAATCCAGCTTGGATATCAATCCGTTGGTTGCGTCGCCGGAAATCAGATCAACTTGTCGTTCAGCCAGCGCGCGATAAGTCAGCGACAAATTCATTGACAGCGGCGCGTCAGCAAATTTCAAACCGTAAGTCTGCACCAGACCTTTGTAACCGTCTTCCCGATCCAGAAACGCTGAGCCGAATCCGGCGCGCCAGGTAGGAGTCAGCTTCGCGGCGTCCGAAATAGTTTTTAGGTTCAGCCGTCGAGCTTCGTCGCCTCTGACCAGAATGACGTAAGTGTTGTTAAAGCCAAGCGGCGAGAGCATTTCGCGCCCGGTCGCGGCATAACTGGCGGCGACTCGCGCGTTGACCTGATTGCTGTCCAATAAGACAGGTTGTTTGAAAATCGCGGTCAGAGCCGTGCCTGTGTATTCAACATAAAGATCAAGATCGCCCGCCCGCATGGCCGTTTCGCAAACCAGCGTGTCGCCCAGATTGAGTTTGCGCTGAACTTTGAGCGCGGTGTTTTGTTCGATCAACTGAGCCATTAATTCGCCCAGGATGACCTGTTCGGTGAAATCTTTTGAGCCGATGACGATGCGACCCGCCGAACGTTCAGACCAGAACAAGCCACCGATAAGCAATGCCAACACAACCACACCAGTCCCAACCGCCAAAACCAACTTCGATGATTTGCGCGAAGACCGTTCGGGCGAAAACCATTGTTCAGATTTGCCGAGCAGGAAATCAGCCAGCAAAGCCAAAACCGCTGCCGGAATCGCTCCGGCCAGAATTACTGTGCTGTCCACGCTGGCTACGCCGCGAAAGATGTATTCGCCCAATCCACCTGCGCCAATTGCCGCCGCAATTGTCGCTGTGCCTACACCAACGACCGTGGCGACTCTAACTCCGGCAAGAATCGCCGGGCGAGCCAGAGGCAGCTCAACTTGAAACAACAACTGCCGGTCGGTCATTCCCATCGCCAAGCCTGCTTCGCGCACTGCCGGATCTACCGACTTCAAACCGCTGACCGTCGTTCGCATCACTGGCAACAGCGCGTAAAGCGTCAGCACGATCAACGCCGCTTTTGCTCCGATGCCACCGATCACCGGCAGCGGAATCAAAAAGCCAAACATCGCCAGGCTGGGGATTGTCTGAACAATGTTCGCCAAGCCAATCAAAGGATTGCCCAGTTGAGGGCGGCGATGCGCCAAAATCCCAAATGGCACACCGGCAGCCACAGCTACGCCGGTTGCCGCCATCACCAAAGCCAGATGGCGCGCAATGGCGTTCAGAAATTCGCTGCCGTGATTGAGCCAAAATTCCAACAGTCGCATAAAACCTCTTTGCCTTAGCCCCGTTTTCACTGTGGAAGCTCCGGGTTTGAACACGTGAAGCTCACACTGCAATCGGCGCAGCGATCGAAGGATGTGATTGATAATCCAGCAACTCGAAATCTTCGTAGCAATAATCGAAGATCGAATCCGGCTTTCGTTTGATCGCCAGCGTAGGCAGCGCCATAGGTTGTCGTGACAATTGCAGTTTCACCTGTTCCAGATGGTTCAGGTAAATGTGGCAATCGCCTCCTGTCCAGATGAATTCGCCAACCTGCAAGCCGCACTGTTCAGCTACCAAATGCGTCAACAAAGCGTAGCTGGCTATGTTAAACGG